>CALMNJ010000053.1 GCA_937868675.1 uncultured Bacteroidota bacterium
CTCGAATCCAATACGGTGTTTTTTGTTTAGGGTAAAATATACACCGGCCCCCAGGGGTATGGTGGCGGCAAACTTACCATAAGGTATTCCTTCGGTTGCCAAAGGCTGCAAGGCCACCCATTCGCCTTTGTAGAGAGTTTTGGGATTGGTGTAAACACCGCCGAATCCGGCAAAAATATAGGCCCTCATGCCATTGCGGTAGCGATAGGTATTGCCTAAATCGTTGTTTTCGTAAAAATAATAATGGGCCGTCACTCCAAAATCAATCATGTCGTTTTTAAAGTTAAAGTTGCGGTAACGGCGGGCCGGATTTATGGAATATTTATCATCGCCCTGAATGCGGATATAGTCAACCGAGGCGCGGAATGATATTTTGGGACGCCACTTGTAACGCACAAAAGCCCCGGTATTCCAGCGGGTAGAGGCCAGCCGGATGTCGGAAATAAAGTCGTGGTGCGCCTTATCCTTACCGCCAATATCGCCCAGGTAGTTGGTGGCCGATGCGGTTCCTCCAACATCCCAGCGCCATTGCGATTGCAATGTGAAAGCAACAAGCAATAAGCTTAAGAAAATTAAGTTTTTTTTCATTGATCGGTTCAAGACAAACAAATTTAGGAAAAAAAGGCTTACTGATGGGAAATTAATTTTTAGCCATCTTTGCCGGAGCGTGTTTTAACAAATTGAATCAAATCTGCATCAAATTATGAAAAACAGGATATGTGACATTTTTGGTATCGAAAAACCCATTATTCAGGCCGGCATGATATGGTGTAGCGGCTGGGAACTGGCCAGTGCGGTAAGCAACGCGGGCGGGCTTGGGCTTATAGGCTCGGGCAGCATGTACCCCGATGTGTTGCGGACGCACATTCAAAAATGCAAGGCGGCCACCGGCAAACCCTTTGGCGTTAATGTGCCACTGCTTTATCCCGATATTGAAAAGCACATGCAGGTGATTATTGAAGAAGGAGTAAAGATTGTGTTTACCAGTGCCGGTAATCCTAAAACCTGGACGGCTCATTTAAAGCAACACGGCATTACGGTGGTGCATGTGGTAAGCGCTGTGAAATTTGCACTTAAATGTCAGGAGGCAGGGGTTGATGCTATTGTGGCCGAGGGCTTTGAGGCCGGGGGTCACAACGGACGCGAGGAAACCACTACCCTGGTACTGATACCGCAGGTACGTAAGGCTGTAACTTTACCGCTCATAGCAGCAGGAGGCATTGCCAGTGGATCGCAAATGGCGGCGGTATTTGCCCTGGGGGCCGAAGCGGTGCAGGTGGGAAGCCGTTTTGTAGCCACCCACGAAAGCAGCGCGCACCCGAATTTTAAAGAGGCTGTTATTAATACCAGAGAAGGCGACACGCAACTTACGCTTAAACAGCTTACGCCGGTGCGCCTGATAAAGAACGATTTTTTTAAGCGCGTGGACGAGGCCGAAAAGCGCGGTGCCGGCCTTGAAGAACTAAGCCAGTTGCTGGGAAGGGCCCGCGCCAAAAAAGGTATGTTTGAAGGCGACCTTGTTGAGGGCGAACTCGAAATAGGGCAGGTGAGTGCGGCCATTGGCAGCATTAAGCCCGCCGCTGACGTGGTGCAGGAAATATACCTAGAGTTTTTGGAAACACTGAGCGCCCTGCAGAAAAGTTTGCAGACGTAATGCCGGGCCCGCTCCGGTAAATTTGGCAGGCTTAAAAAAGAATATCATGAATCTTTAAAGTGATGGCAACCCCGCAAATGGTAATTTTTCAATATATCGAAGTAAGTGTCGTTTGTAATTCCATATTAGGTACTCAACACTGTTGAGCCTTCATTACAACACTGGCAGACTAATTTAAGTACCTGTTTTTCGATTAAAGTCAGTTCCACTTTTTGAGTGTTTTTTTTGATATCCATCTTTGTATAAATAGCAGAGTGGGACATTGAATGTTTAATTTATTAATGAATGCGTTAAAATACCTCGCAGTAAGACGTTATTTGCCAAGGGCAATGTTCTTTTCCTTCCTTTTCTTTCTAATGCCCCTTAAGTCCTTTTCCTTTCTGATTATGTTCTTTCCGGCAATTCAAATGCCCTTAGCCCAAAGGCCATCACCGGCATTTTAGCCATTTGGGGAGAGATGGGTATTTCAAACCAGCTCGCACTGCGTTCATCCGTTATTTTCTTACCTCCGAACTTTGCCAGACACTTTTGCACATCCTTTTCATAAAAACGATAAATGGGATTAGTTTCGTTGGAGGCATTTGCGTCAAAGGTTTCAACATAATATCTTGCCTCCCGACTCCGCTACTAATTCCCCCCTTGATTTGTAATAAATTGAGGGTTTTTTTGTTGTAAGAGGGATGTCTAAATTCAAATCCTGAGTTCTCCGCCACAAAGTCCGATACCAATACCGAACAATCCATGTATTTAAAGTGAATTCAGTGTTTTTACAGTTGAAGACAAAAATCAAGTTGATATTCCAGAAGTTTTGCACTACCTGACTACCACCAGTTTTTTATTTAAGGTGACTCCGTTTGCTTTTATGCAAAGGTTGTAAATTCCTTCTCCTATCCCGGTTACGTTGCATCTTTCGCGTGAGTCAAAAGACTTATGTAAACAAAGCCTGCCACTCGCATCCACTAAATCTATGGAATAGGTATCGCTATTAACTCCTTCAATAAAAAAGTCTCCTGTGCCCGGATTCGGATAAACGGTTATTTCATTTTCAGAAAGGTAGGCGGGGATGCCAACACACGCATTCACTGCCTGAGCAAATGTAGCCGTAGTCTGACAACCGGCCGGTACTCCGGTTACAGTTACCGTATAGGTTGTATTCACGGTTGGGGTCACAACAATGCTCGGTCCGGTTTGCAGTGTATTCCATAAATAGGTAGTGGCGCCGCTTGCAGTTATTGTAACAGAGTTTCCGGAGCATATTGAACTTGCGGTGCTGACAATAATAAGGGGTTTGTTTAATAAGATGGATACGTTGTTTGGTACATCATTGGTCGTGGCCAAATCGGGGTTTCCATCTCCGTTAAAATCTGCGGTAATAACCGAAGCAGGGAGAACGCCGGTTGAAAAATTTATTGCCGAACCAAAGCTTCCGTTGCCTGTACCTGCTAATAACGATACACTGTTTGCACCGGAGTTTGCTACTGCCAAATCGGGTTTGCCATCCTTGTTAAAGTCTGCGCTGGTTAGTGAAATGGGGGAATTAAATCCGGAAAAATTAACTGCTGCTCCAAAACCGCCGGCTCCATTTCCTGATAATAGTGACACGTTGTTTGAAGCAATGTTGGCCACCGCTAAATCTACCCTGGCATCGCCGTTAAAATCGCCGCTGATAACAGAAAAAGGACTGGTGCCTGTTGAAAAATTTGTTGCAGTACCAAAAAGCCCGGTGCCGTTACCCAAAAATATGGATACGTTATTCGAAACGTAATTGGCCACGGCAAGGTCAGGATTTCCGTCACCGTTAAAATCGGCGCTGATAACAGAGTAGGGACTGCTGCCTGCGGGTATGTTTGTGGCGGTGCCAAAACTGCCTGTGCCGTTGCCTAATAATATGGAAACATCGTTTGAATTGGCATTGGATACAGCCAGGTCGGCTTTTCCATCTCCGTTAAAATCGGCGCTGCAGATGGAGCGGGGCGCAGTTCCCACCAAAAAATTAGTGGTAGCGCCAAAAATGCCGGAGCCTGTACCCAGCAAAATGGAAACGTTGCCAGACGAATTATTGACAACGGCTAAATCAGCGTTGCCATCGCCATTAAAATCCTCACTGGTTAGCGAAACAGGGTAACTGCCTGCCGGAAAATAGGCTGCAGGCGCGCAGCTGCCGGTGCCGGTGCCCAGCAGTATTGACACATCGCCCGAGCTTGCGTTACCCACAGCAATATCGGCAATTCCGTCACCGTTAAAATCTGCACTTGTAAGCGAACGCGGCGTTGTGCCCACCGGAAAATTGGTTGCGGGTATAAAACAAAATTGTGCATTGGTTTGTGCCGCGTTACCAAAGCACGCCAGTATAAAGGCAAATTTTGTAATACCACCGGCGTAGCGGTCTTGTGCCTTTAATAAAATAATTTTCTTTTTCATGTTGTTGGTTTTAATTGTTAATTCGATTCGTCTTTGATTTTTCAGGAGCTTATGTTAGGTTGTGTCTGAAATTCACTTTTTGGGCGCCCCCTCCGGGCCGGGCTGCTCCGGGCTTCGCGTGGCTCCGGTTTTTTGCCCCGCTAAGATGCATGGCTGGGCAAAAGAACCAAGCCCTTCGCATCCCTTGCGCAGGTTACCGTTAATAAAAACAATACTAATTGTCTTAAGGAAAAACGACGTTTCAGACATTACCAGGCCATTTAAATAATTGACTGATTTTTTTTGTTGATTCATTTGTAAGAGGATTGTTCGGCCGTCTTGATTTCTGTTTCAATAACAATAATTAATTCCGAAAAGTATTCTTTCAACTTTGTATTTACATTCTCGTAAATGCACCAGCAATATTCATCAGCCGGGAAATTACCATCATATTCTTTCCTGAATGTTCCCAGATATTTTACAAGTTCATTTTTCTTATTGTATATTTTTAAGTCCGAGATTTCAAAAATTATTTTCCCTTCACTTTTTACACCGGCGGTTGCAAGTGCGCCGATTAATCCAAATTGTGAGCCTGCAAGTGCGGCAGTTGAGTAATTCTGCCTCCCATAAAACCTGGTGAGATTTCCCTGTATGTAATAATCTGCGGTATCTTTTCTGTTCAGTAATACCATCTTAAACGAGTTTCGTTTGTTTAAATGTGTCAACAGCATTCGGCTTACCTGACTTGTAAGGGGTTCTTTTTTGTAATATCGTTCTGAATTAATGCAGACCTGGACTTCATTAAGTTTGGCAATTTGTGAATTGCCATAAAGGATTCCATTTTCAGGGTTCTCTTTCCTCTTATCCGTTAACTCCTCAATGTCAAGGATAATGTTGGAAAACGAACGGTTTTGATTGCTCTGTATGTCTTTTGTTGCATACTTAACCGGTTTGTTTATACTGCACCCGCAGGCAAGTGCCATCAGCAGGATTATGGATAATTTTAATTTCATTTTTTCTGTATTTATTTGTTAACTATTGACAGTTGCCGTTAAGCTGATGAGAACTGCTTGTTTGCTAATAACTAAAAACTGTTTTAAAACCTCCATCCGATTTTTATATTGGATGCTATTCTTAAATCCCAAAAATCGGAGTCAGGTTCTCTCAGAATATTAAAGGTGTTATATGCGGTACCCATTTGATGTTTGATGCCAAGTCCAAAATAGGCATCGAGTATTAAGCGCGAACTGATATTTACCTGCACACCTAGTTTAGGTATCAGGTACTGTATCCTTTTGTTTCCTGTTGAATTAACGCCATCAGGGATAGAGATGTCAAAATAGCCTGATTCTATTGCGATATAAGGAGCTGTGCCCGGCTCCCGCTCTATATCAAAATATTTCCCTTCCAGGCTCAGTTGGTAGCCTTCGCCTGAAGGATGTTCCCAAGTAATATTATAAAGCCTTGCCCAACTTACCTGCGCCGAAAATCTTTTGCCTAAGTATCTTTCATAACTTAATTCAATGCCTGGATGGCTTATTAAAAATCTCAGAGGCGTTATTTTAACGCAATTACGTTTTGTGTGTGCAATACCATTAAGGGATGTAACCGCCGGCGTATCAACCAAAACAGGTTTGATTGCATCGCCGGTTGCACCCTTGTGCACAAGCACCCCTGCCGGTGTATAGGTTGCGGTGGCCGCCTGGCTATTGCAGCCATTCATAATTGCGGCCTGAAAGCAACAGGTCAGTATGGAAATATGCAACAGGGATTTTA
>CALMNJ010000054.1 GCA_937868675.1 uncultured Bacteroidota bacterium
TCATTCAGCTCTACCACCGATGATTTTAACCAGTTCCTCGAATCCAAATAAATACTCCTAAATCAAAAAAAGGGCCATCGAACTAACCGGTGGCCCTTTTTATTTGCCTGGATAACCCTGACCAAACCTGTGACCTCAATGTTACGGATCTGGTATGCTACACCACCACCACACCCTGCAGTAGTACCCGAATTTAAAGTTTTGTTTTTTACTCAAACCCCGCTCCGGCCCATTCCTTTTTAGGGTCAAAGCCCGGGTTCAAATCACAGGCAAGGCACATGCCGATTTAATGCCCAAATCCATAGTACCCCAATTGCCTTCTGCGGTAATTTGATTTGTTGTAAATTCAATAGAATTGGTATCCCATTTTTCAGCGTGTTTTTTGCATCCGGAGTCCGTGCGACATATCATCTTGTTTTAACAATTCCAACGCGTAATTAATCATTCGGCAAAAGGCGCCTTACACATACTTTCTTTAACATTAGTTAACCCGGTTAGCGATTCAGGGGTACAATCATCCAGATTTTTATCAAAAGCATGATTGAATTTTGGCCTTATTTACTAATTGAAAGCATATTTTCAATCATTAACTAAAAAACCACCCAACAATTGGTATAGTTTTAGTGTACTTGTGTAATGAAACTGTTTGGGTAAATAGTTAATTACAAATTGTTAAAACATTACACTAACCAAAAAAACCAGGAATCATGAATAACTCAGTTGCACTTCGCATTAAACAACTTCGCAACCATTACAACCTGAGCGTAAAGGAGTTCGCATCAAGATGCGGCCTTTCGCACGTTGCTATTTTTCACCTCGAAAACGGACGCACCCTTAAACCTCACCGTGGCTCCCTGCAACGAATAGCAGGCGTTTTTGGCACCTCGGCCGACTGGATTTTATACGGAACCGGCGAAATGCTGCCCTTTGGCACTGCACAGATTTATAACAACGAAAACACCGCAGATGTACGCTGGAAGGACGAGGCTTATACTGAAATTAAAAACCGCAACGCCATTCTTGAAAAAGAGGTGGAAAGGCTCTGGCAGATGATAGGCCACTTTACTAATGGGGCCAAACCGAATCTGCAAATCGTAATGGACGGCAAATAACAATTGCTGTCCTTTGCCTTTTTTAAAAGGTCAGGAAGGTTTTTCACTATCCGTTTTTTATAAGTATCGTACACCGATACCCGGCACTTGCAAGGGGCTGGTTATTTTTGAATAAATGAAGAAACTCCTGCCCCTCCTGTTTGTTACCTTATGCAACTTTCACTTTAAAACCTATGCCTGGGGAAAGCAGGGCCATTCGATTATTGCGGCCATTGCTAAAAGTCAGCTCGACAGCGCCGTTATTAAAAAGGTTGACAGTTACCTGATGGGACTAAGCTGGGAGGAAACCGCCTGCTGGATGGATGGGCTTAAAACCACTGGTAATGCAGAATACATGAAAGAGTGGCATTACATCAATATTCCCCGGGACAAAACCTATGTGAAAGGAAAAACGCTTAATGTGGTAAATCAGCTCGAGTATTTCATTAAGATACTCAAAAACCACATGATGCATCCACCTGCCACCATTACCGAAGCCCTTCGTATGGTGTTTCACCTCACCGGCGACATCGCGCAACCCCTCCACTGCGGATACAACGACGACAAAGGCGGAACACGCTGCAACCTGAGGTTTCTGGACCGTGTTACAAATCTTCACAGTGTGTGGGACAGCGAAATTGCTGAAGAAAAAAAGATTGACCTGTGGCGCTGTTCCAAATACATGATGAGTTTGTTGCCCGAAGAAAAAATACGGATACAGAAGGTGGATGTATTGGCCTGGCTTAACGATTCGCGACTGCTTCTCAAAGAAGTTTATGCTTTTCAGGATGGATACATTGATAAAAAATACATCGAAAAAAACGCCCTCGTTGTTGAACAGCAGTTTGTAAAAGCAGGCCTTCGATTGGCTGCCATTTTAAATGCCAACTTCAGGGATTAAACCAGGCCGATCCCTTACAACAAATGCGATGACGAAAGAATGGCCTCCGAAAGTATGATGCGGCGTATGCTCCTGCGGTCGTCGAAGGGCACAATAAACGCGTCATCCTCGGTGCGATAGTCCTCATCAAGCCACTCCAGTTCGGGTTTGCGGTTGGTGTTCAGTAAATCCACATAGGTTCCATAATCAAGCCCAAACACATTGTAGCGAACTCCGGGGTTGTCTTTATCCGCATAGCCGCGCTTTATCAGATGTATCACCCGGGCATCAAAAAGCTTTTGAAGATTATCGTGCTTTTCCAGCTCGCGCGGAATAAGGAAGGACCGGGCTTTGCGGTTTCCTATTACCTCATCAACAATTTTTCTCAGTATCGTTTGCAGGTCGCCGTCAAGGCTCTGGGCTTTGTCGCGCTCAAACCATTGCCGCGATGATTCGATCACCGATTTTTTATCTATTTTAGCTTTGCCCTGCCGCTGCGTATCAAAAAACGAAAGGGTAAAAATATTAATCATATCGCGAATAACGCCCTCCGATGCACGCACCAGTTCCTGAAAATTGTTGGGGTCGGTAAAAAGGGTCCTGATCATCTCACGCCCGTCACTCACATCAAAGTACCGGTACAGGTAGTTTTCTTCAAGCTCGTTGCTGATGTGCTTAAACAACATTTCACCAAAATTGTTGGTAATAGCATTTGGGTTACGGTCTACCACATAATAGTCGTCGAGATCAAGGTTGGTCGAAATATCGCTTCCCAGTTCAAAGCCAATGTGGTGGTTTTTTTCGCGTTGAATGGTAAAATTTGAGCGGTATTCGAGTGCGGCAATTTTTACCGTAATCTGCGGCATAGGCAAAAAACTGCGCCTGAAAAACTCGGCCAGATAGGGTTGAATATCAATGGGCAGCGACGACCACTCGTCAATTAAAAAATAAACTTGTGCACCGCAGTAATCAACCAGCTTATGCATCCAGTAATTAAGGTCGGGAAACAGGATGGTTTCGGTATTCTGAACGTTGTATTTTTTGGTGGTTTCAATATCGCGGCCCTGGGCGTCCTTTCCGCCAAGGCTCAGGTTAAGCGGGTTTACCGAAAGCGATGCCGAACTTTCGCTGGCGCCTTTTTCGAGTATGCGTTCCGTAATTTCAATACTGGTGCTTTCATCAGCCCTGAAACGCGAAGCCGAAGAAATATTGTCGAGCGCTTCAATAGCCCGCTCGGCATCGCGCGGGGCGCGGTAGGCAATGAAATGCAATGCCCTGTCGTAAAGCTGGTCAATAATATCTTTAAAAAGCGTGGCGCAACGCCGCCCCAGCAACATGCCTGGGTTGTTGTACTCGCTGGCACTGCCCAGGGTGCGGCAATCGAGGTACACTGTAATACAGGGACCCTTTTTTATGAGTTCGTTTTCGAGGTAGCGCAGCAGGTGTGTTTTTCCGGTACCACGCCGGCCGTAAATAATCTGATTGTTTTTGTTGGTGATCTGAGGTAGTATTCCTACTTCCACATAGGTTTGTATAACCTTGTCGTTATCCGGAATCCGTTCGGCCCTTTGAGAAATACTGGATATTCCATGGGCAATGTTTTTATCGGTAAGCATGGTGGGTCTTTCTTGAAAATTTGGGTATTATAAAGATACAAAAACAGTGGCGGATTTTGGGGTGAAATATGTCACATTAAGTTAATTTAGCCCTGAAGGCATACCGCTTCGACGAGTGGCGGAAAATGGAGGTTTTTTTGTTTTCCAATGAGTCTTATGTGCGGTTTAATTTTATTTCAGGGTGCTGTTTATCACGATGCGTATTCGAATTCATTCTCTAACTTACTTCGGCAATCACTTTTCAAACCTTGTATTCCTTGGGTTTAGTTTGGGTATTTACAACCCGGCTAAAAATAATTCATAGGGCATGCTAATGTCAATAACCAAAGGAGTTT
>CALMNJ010000055.1 GCA_937868675.1 uncultured Bacteroidota bacterium
CAACTATTACTTGTCCCTGATTGGTCCAGTCTATACGACAGGTTTCTTTACTGATTTTAGGGGCGTGGCTAGCTTCTGTGTTATTTTGCTCAGTATAAACCAGCGCAGTTCCCGTAATTACACTTTCCTCGATCGCATTCACCGTTTTAATCAGTAATCTGGCTCCCAGATTCATTAGCACATCATGCAATTGTCCGGCATTCATGTTACTTCCGATTTTTACTGATTCGCAAAACAAAATACTCCCGGTATCAATTGCATGTTTCAGTTTAAACGTACAAACCCCGGTTTCGCTGTCGCCGTTCATTATGGCGCGGTTAATCGGAGCCGCTCCCCGGTATCTGGGTAAAAGAGACGCATGCAAATTGTAGGTTCCCAGGGGTGGCATGCTCCATATTTTCTCAGGAAGCATCCTGAATGCCACAACAATCTGCAGGTCCGGATTGAATTGTCTGAGTGACTCATAAAATGCTTCATCTTTCAAATTTACCGGCTGCAGAACCGGTATGCCTTTTTCAACCGCATAGATCTTAACTGCCGATTCGTTTAGCTTTTGCCCTCTTCCCGCCGGCTTATCGGGCGTTGTTACAACTGCAACTATATTGTAGCCTTCTTCCACTAATGCCTTAAGACCAGCTACTGCAAAAGCAGGGGTCCCCATAAAAACAATGCGTAAACCTTTCATATAAAAAAAGCCGCCGGGTTTGTCACACCGACGGCTCCAATAAAAATAGTTCGTATTATTCGATAATTATTTTTCGTGTGACTTTTTCACGATTTGCTTCAACGGTAAGGAAATAAACGCCTTTTGGCTTGTTGGCCACATTAATTGAAACAACATCCTTGTTATTAGCTGTTACTTTTTCTTCATGGGCAACTGATCCTAGAACATTTACTAATTTAATGGTGTAAGCATCAAGTCCTGAAGGCAATGTCACATTAATAACATCTTTCGCCGGATTCGGATACACGGAGAGTAACTCACTCAGATTGTTTTGAGCAATGCCGGTACAGTTTTTAAGCTCAACCGAAACCGTTTGCACAGCGCTTGCTGTTCCCGACAGGTTGGATGCCTTAAGTGTAACGGTGTAAACTGTAATCACTGCATTAGAGATTTTTGCAGTAAGATTGGTTGCAGTTGGTCCAAGGATCTGAACGCCCGAAGTTGGTTGAATAGTCCAGGTGTATGAGTTAGCGCCGTTTACAATGGCTGTATTGTTAATTGTACGAAGCGTATCAACAGGACGGCAGTGATCAAACGTAGTGCTTATTGAAGTGAAAGGGAATGAGAAGTTAGGAGCCGGGGCACAGTTATTAACTGTTACAACCTGGGTGCTTGATACGCTACCCTGACTGTTGGTTCCGATAAGCTGAATGGTATACGTTCCGGGGGCCGATACTTTAATTGAAGGATTATTAGCTATTGAGGACGGAGAGAAGGTAACACCAGAAGATGGTGTTGCAATCCACGAATAGCTTGGTGCAGGTGCTCCACCGGTACTCGAGTTTGATGTGGTCATCGCTACGTTATTACATACTGTGGTAGTTGAAGTGTTGAAACTAACGCTCGGCAAACTGCAGGCCTGCACGGTAATAACCTGTGAGGATGTGTTAGTGCCAGTTGAGTTAGTACAGGTAAGTGTAATCGTGTACGTGTTTCCGGCTGTAAAAGTAAGTACCGGAGTAGAAGCTGTATTGCTTGAGAAGGCTACACCAGCAGGTGAGGCAGACCAGCTGTAGGTGGGGGCAGGCGAACCGGTTGAACTGTTGGTTGGTGCTACCGTAACATTTGGTCCAGAAAGACAAAGATTTGGTGCAATAGCGAAGGCAGATGAAGGTAATGCTGTGCTTGTTATCGCCGAACCACTGTATTTCCAGATACCTCCAACGGAAGGGTTGGTGTTATCGCTGAAAGAACCGGCCCAGCCTACAGTGTTGTCAGGAAAATCAACACAAAGATACTGTATGCCTGTGCTTCCGTAATCAGTCCATGTTACACCGTTGTCGGTTGAGTAAGAAACAATCTGATTATTGGTTCCTGCACCAACAGATACGAAGTAGTTAGTGCCTGGTACGCCGGCGATATCATTTGTTCCAACGCTTGCTGAAGGAGAAGCAATCTGGTTCCAGGTTACGCCACCATTTGTAGTATTGTACATTTCGAATGCGCTTCCGAATGCGTATGCCACACCATTAAGTGGTGAGTTGAAAGCGATTTCAAGAATGGTTGAGGTACTGGCAGCAACGCTGCTTACACTCCAGGTTTGTCCTGAATTGTTCGAATAAAATATACGTCCTTGATTTGTACCAAACCAAATGTTGGAAGTGCCTTGTTTTGTATAAAGATCTACAATGGCGTATTCGCTTCCGCTGAGTGGAGAAGGGATGTTGGCAGATGGCACCGAAGTCCATGAAAGACCTCCGTTGTTTGTACGCCAAATTTCAAAACCTCCGTTAACTGGGTCGCCAACTACAACACCAACCGAAGGTGTAAGGAAGGTAACAAAATCAGCGAACGAGGTAGAGCTTGTAAACATGCCGGTAGCCGTCATGTTGCTCCAGCTTGCGCCACCATTTGTTGTGCGGTAAATCACGCCACCGCCAGGTTGTGCGGTCGAGAAATTTGGTCCAACCCTGGTGTACGCTGATACCCAGGCTGTATTGGCATCAATTCCTTCAAGATTTGCGAGAAGGTAATTATTGGTGTCGCCAATAGAAGGGTTAACTGTGCTGGCAAAAACCACACCTGAGGTAAAGGTAGTACCTCCATTAGTTGTATGTGAAACCCAGTTATAGTTGCGGCGCGGAGCAAATCCGTCATAACCTGCCACCCAAACCACATTTGCGTCAAGCGCATCAAGGAAACGGGCGCCTACCGAGGTGTTGGTAAAGGCCGCGTTCTGGGAAATGCTCCAGCTGGGGCTGGGCGTTTGCGCCATAACAGCACCTACTGTAAGGGCGGCAAAAACTGTGAGTAATTGTTTTTTCATTTTGCTTTTTATTGGTTGTTTTTATCTTGCTTAAATTCAAATTGGAGGGCCAAATTATCAATAATAATGCTTATATTCAAATAAACTTGATAATAAAGCGTGTGGTTTTATTCAGGGAGATTGATACAAAATACGGTCATTTTTGTCAATGCAGCAAATTTTTCACAAAAAGTTATTCTTTTAATCAGTTACAATCATCTCACTAACCTAAAGCGAATCGCGTTTTACCTAAAAACCCTAACTTTGTCAAAATTTTTCAATGATTACAACCGACATAACTATAATTGGCGCAGGCCCGGTGGGACTTTTTGCTGTTTTTGAGACCGGCTTGTTAAAAATGCGCTGTCACCTTATTGATTATTTGCCGCAACCCGGTGGTCAGCTTTCTGAGATATACCCCAAAAAGCCCATTTATGATATACCCGGGTATCCCAGTGTTCTGGCTCAGGAACTGGTAGATAACCTGATGAAGCAAATCGAACCCTTTAAGCCATCCTTTACTATGGGCGAACGGGTTGAACGTGTTGAAAAAAGAGGTGAACGTGACTTTTTGATTACCACCAATCGTGGCACACAGGTAAATTCGAAAGTAGGGGTAATTGCTGGCGGACTTGGTTGTTTTGAGCCTCGGAAACCCGAAGTGGCAGATATGGAACGCTTCGAAAATGGGAGAGGAATCAACTATATGATACTTGACCCTGAGAAATACCGTGGTCATAAAATGGTAATTGCAGGCGGTGGCGACAGCGCACTTGACTGGACCATTTACCTGAGCGAAGTGTGCAGTGAGCTCACGCTGGTTCACCGCAGCGAAAGTTTCAGAGGCGCACCTGACAGTGTAAACAAGGTGATGAGGTTAGCCGAAGCCGGCAAAATAAACC
>CALMNJ010000056.1 GCA_937868675.1 uncultured Bacteroidota bacterium
TTGTTTATTGTACGTCAGGAAAAAATAAAGGTTTATTTTTTTGAAACATTTTATTTCTTCGAAAAGTAAATAAAACCTTCTTTACTAATCGCCACTTATTTCTGCGAGCTGATGAAAAGATAATCGCCTAAGTTGTTTGAGTAATTTTTTTGGATCTTATCAAATTCTCCGGAGGTAATATCTTGCTCTAATTTTTGGATACCGTTGTTTAATTCATCCACGCTGCAAAATGTTCTGAACGAAGAAATATTCTGCCGTACCTGTGGATCAAGGTAACGTGCCGGTTCAAACTTATAAGAATAAAGAAAATGATCGCTTAGATCCGACTTTATAAAATACGGATGCATTTCTGTTTTTTTGAAACCAGCTTGTGTAAGGCGTTCGGCCATTTCTGTCCGGTGGGGTAGCTGACGGCCGCTTTCCTCTATCATCCGTGGAAAGTAATGATGAAGCCAATAGCCGCGCATTTGCTCAGGACAAAAACTGAACATCACAAATTTTGCTCCTGTTTTTAGCACTCTGCATATTTCGCTGAGGCCGGCATCAAGATTTTGCCAGTGATGCAGTGTAAGAACCGCTGTACAGCCGTCAAAAGAATTACTGTCAAAAGGAAGTTTCTCGGCTGCCGAGCAAATTAGCCGGTCACCCGAAATTTTGAGCCGCGCTTCTGCCAGCATCTTTTCCGAAGGGTCTGCTCCGTAAAACAAAAGCCCTTTTTTTGTAAACGCTTCAAGATAGTTGCCGGTTCCACAACCTATGTCAAGATAATTACCCTGAGGAAGTGGTTCCAATAGTTTGAGCAGCTCGGAAGTGATGAATGGGTCGGCGCGGCGCGTATGGTTATAGCCTTCCCCTATTTTGTTGTACAAAGTCATTAGATATGTAAAGGGTTTGCCTGTGTAAACGGACCGGGATTATTACCGGTGTTTTGTGTCCCCACGGGTTCAAAAAGCATAATACACACTTCTTCAACCGCTACCGGCCTGTGCTCAACACCACGCGGAATAATTAAAAACTCGTGCTCACGAAGGATAACCGTGTTGTCGCGAAATTCAATCCGCAGTTCTCCGCTCAGCACATAAAAAAGCTCGTCCTCCTGTTCGTGTTTATGCCACACAAATTCGCCTTTTAATCGGGCCAGCTTTACGTGTTGCCCGTTAAGCTCGCCTACAATGCGGGGATTCCAGTGGTCGGAAAAGAGTGAGAGTTTATCAGCTGTATTTACTTTTTGCATGTGAATGCGTTGTTGTGAAATTATATGCGGCTGCCAAAACGCAATTTACCTGTGCAAAGCATGGAGGGCAACACTATGCAATGGGCCCGCAATTGTTATTCGACAGAAATTTTCCGGATCAGCATCGCTCCTTCGGTTTTTAACTTTAGGAAATAAATGCCCGGATTTATTTCGAGTAAAGGAACACTCAGCGATTTTTCGTTTCCATCTTTTGTTTTGTAGCTGAATACGGTTTTCCCCTCCGCATTTGTTAGTTCAAGTTCTGTAAAACCGTTTTCGTATTCCACCATCAGGTTTCCAGAAGCTGGTACAGGGTAAACTCTGGCCGCCGAAACAGTGCCTCCTTCTGTTAAACCGGTCATGTCACAAAAAATTGTCGTAATCAAAATGGTCGTATCTCTTGGGCAGTTGTTGGCACTGCTGGCCATCATGGTGTAAGTGGTGGTAACCGTTGGCGAAACCATCACTACTGATCCTACAAGTCCGCCGGGATAAAAGGTATAGGTGGATGCACCCGAGCCATATAACATCAGCGTTTGGCCAGGGCATACGTATAATTCAGAGGCTGTGGCGGTTACACCAAAGGGCTGCTCTACGCTTACCAGCTGGTAAGCGGTTTTGTAGCAGGTTCCGTTGTATGCAGTAATAGTGTAATTGGTGTTATAGGTTGGGCTAACTACTGCGCTTGACGTGGTGTAATTGCCCGGATTTATTGAATACGAGATGCCTCCCGACGCGCTAATGGTTGCGCTACTGCCTGAACAAATGGTGTTGCTGGAAACCGAGAGGCTGAGGGCAACGGCCGCCCCTATGGTTACATTAACGGTGCTGGTGTTGTAACAAAGGCCGTTGTTTGCGTTAAGCACATATACAGTGTTGGTAGTAGGAAATACCGCTAAAACAGAACCACTGTAGTTTCCCGGCAGCCAGGTATAGGAGTTTGCACCGCTTGCTGTTAACGTAGCACCGTATGGCAAACAAACCGGAGAACCCGCTCCTGTAACCGTTAGGCTGGGACTGTTACCGACCTCAATTGTTTTTGTAACGGGACAACTCAGCGAACTGCTGCTGGTTGCCAGCAGCGTGATGGTGTAAATACCTGCGTTGCTAAAATTGAAATTAGGGTTTTGAACGGTAAAGCTTCCTGCCGAGGGACCGCTTACATTCCAGTTCCAGATGGTGGGTGTGCCGTTTGAACTGGCGTTGAGCGCTGCTATTTGGCCAGCGCATAGGCTGGTTGGGGTAACAATCGTGTTGGCCAGTTGCGGTGGGTTAAGCGCTTTTATGCTGACATAGTATTTGCCAAGACTGCCATAATCGCTGTAGTTGTTAGAGGCGCCACCATCAATGCCAAAATAATATATCCCCGCAGATAGGGTAGTACCAATCAAACCGTTCAGTTTGGTATAGGAAGTGTCGGCCAGTAGCAAGCCGCCCGATGAGTTATATAGTTTCAGTTTTATATCCAGATTGGCGCCGGCATAACTGTTGGAATTGGTGTCGAGCGCCCATGGTTTTGCGTTGATGGATATATAACGGCTGTTGCAGATTTCGAATCGGAACAGGTCAACATCGCCTGGTGTTGTAATAATGCCGGAATCTGAAAGCGACGTCGTGTTTAAATTCAGAATCTTGGCCGAAGAAAGTGTGTTGCCAACATCGTCGGGCAAATAATTAAGAAAAGAGCCGCCTGTAATACCGGGCGATCCGCCGCTGTGATCGTTCTGAAAAACACTGCAACCATTCGCGTTGGTTCCGTTGTGCCAGATGGTAACATTACGGTTGTAGCCAACGCCCATAATGGGAGCCCACGAGGTTACACCGTTGCCGGTTCCGGGATTATACTCGTTGGTTTTTGTGCACGAAGTGTTATAAGTGCTTTGGTGATAAAGGCTAAGCGTGTGTCCTACTTCATGCGCTGCCGCCTCGGCCATGCTCTTGGTACTGTAGTTTAACTGATTTTCAAATATCCAGCACGGTGTTCCGGGATATCCGCCCCAGGTAAAACTGCCAAGAAAGGCTACACCGCCAGCCGAACCATACCATGAACTGGTACCCGTAAAAACCACACGAATGCGCGAGGAGGGTGAGGCATTGTTAAAGCGCATAGAATCGGTGGTAACGTTCACGTCAAAGGGTCTGTAGTCCTCACTTACACGCTGCCATATTTGTTTTATAGAGTTTTGCGAAGCGGTTGAGGCTACCGCATTTACTGTATTTCCGTTATTCCACAATGTGCCTGTTACAACCTGCCCGTCAAAATCCAGATAGATAACTTTGCTGGCGTTTGATGGCCGGCTGTTAAGAACGGGTATCTGCGACATAAACTTTCCTGCCAGGAAAAGTGTAAGTACAAAATAAAGCTGTTTTGTTTTCATCCTGCCTAAAAATTATTCCGTTACAATATCTTCTTCTTTACAGCGGCTCATGGTCACTTTTCCTCTTTCGGTTTTACCCCGGTAAAATGTTTTTTTGTCGGTTGACACAATAAATACCTGTACGGATAGTTGACCGCTAACCTGCACCATGAGCAGTGATTTGGCGAAATAGGCCGATTTTATCCGGAGAAGTTGCATGTTGCCATTGCGCGTATTAAGTTCCATCACCGACTTGTCAATATATTTATTTTTCTGGCACCGGATTACCTCGCCCGATTTGTAATTGAACAGGCTCTCAAATTCCGTTTGTTCTATTGTAAATATTACAGGATTGGCGGAAACAACAGCAGGTTTGGTTTTTTTGGTTTGTCCCTGCAAAACAGTGGCGAGGAGCAAAAAAATAACCGGGTAAAGGAGACGTTTATTAATCATTGATAATCCGTTTAATTCGGCGATCATCAAATATAATCATTCGACGTTTTTCTGCAAATGCAGGTGTTTAAGTTTGTTCAGAAAAACACCATAGCGATGCTTCCGCAGCAGGCTTTTAAAAGCATGAGCCCGTCAATGATAAATAGATAATAAAAAATAGACCGCCTGCTCTGAAGCGAATAGGCCACAGCCACGATTCCGGCAAAGGGCAGCACATTA
>CALMNJ010000057.1 GCA_937868675.1 uncultured Bacteroidota bacterium
AGTTTTTGTGCCGGCTCGGGTGTTGCGCAAATCAGCGCGCCGCTTGGGTATTCGTTTTATAACTGGTTAGCTCCAGTTGGCTCTCCAAGTATTTCACCCGCACAAGCTTCGCTGGCGGCTATTACAATCTCTAATCCGGTGGCAGGCGCTGTTTATACGGTGCAGCTTACCGCCCAATCAGGTTGCCAGTTTATTGCAACTAACACCATTCAAACATCCACTGTTAGTATTGTTGGAATAGGAACCACAACAACCTGTCCAAATGGTGCCAGCGGTTCTGCCACGGTTCAGGGTAATGGTAGTGCCACGGGATATATTTATAACTGGCAGAACTCCAGCAGCGTCACGGTTGGAACGGGCTCCATTGTCACGGGGCTTGCGCCAGGCGTTTACAGTATTACGATTGCAGGTATGGGGGCGGCTGGTTGCGGACAAGACGCTACCACGGTAACAATAACTACGGGACCACCTTATGTACAGCAATTGCTTAAACCGTTTTGTAATGCTCAGCCCGCATATCTTGCGACGGCAGGCGGAAGCAATTTCCAATGGTACAATGGTACCTCACCAATTTCTGCCGCTCAGGGAGGGACTGCGCCTAGCTATACAGTAAACAGTCCAAACAGTGGCAGTATCTATCGCTTATCTTATTTGTCGGCGCAGGGTTGTCAGGACTCTTTAGAATTTACACTTGTATCTTCACCTCCGGGTGTTGCGGCATCCTACGGATCGCTTATTTGCCCTGGTGCAACCAACGGAACCGCGGTTATATCCATGACACCTGCTACGGGTGCTCCTCCCGGAGTAAACTCGTTTTCGGTTGTGAATAACGGAACGCTTGCTCCTACATATAATGCCTCTTTGTTCCCAACACCTACAACGAATTACACAGCTACTGGTCTGGCGGCTGGTACCTACTCTTACAGGGCCTTTGATGGTTCATGTTTCTATACGGGTATATTTAATGTTACCCCATTTGTATACAACTTCACCATCACGCCCAATTCACCTACATTGTGTACTAATGCTAATCAGGCTGTAAACATAAGCCCAACGTTTACAAGTCCGCCATCCAGTTCGCAGTATTCCTATTCATGGACACCAAACACATGGATACTTGGTGGTAACACCACGGCGGCTAACAATATCATTCAGCCTACCGTGGCGGCGGGTTTATCAATAAAAACCACGTATTCTATTACGGTAACGCCAAGTCTTATTAACTGTCCGCTTACAAAAACATTTGCGGTCACGGGCATTAACCCACCAATACCAACTATTACGCCTATTCCTAATTTGTGTGACAATTCTCTGCCATACAACATTATTGCAAGTCCGGGCGGAGGAACCTTTAGTAGTGTGGGTAGCACAAGTGCTGCACCGATAAGTAGTCTTGGCGGACAATTGACCCCGTCACTGGCGTTTAATACTGGTTCTAATACACTTACCTATTCTATTAATGTGAATGTATGCACGGCTTTTCAAACTGCTACGTACAATGTTTCTCACTTTTATCCTTCCACAATTACCGCTACCATTACGCCCAAGTGTGTAACGAATGCACCGGTAAACCTGTTGAATATTGTGCAATTTACGGTAGGAACCTGGAGCGGACCAGGTGTGGCGGGTACATCGTTTAACCCGGCTGGTTTGCAAACAAATACATATAGCTTAATATACACCACTACAAGTACGCCTATTGGAACAGTTTGTCCATCACAAAGCACACTGGTTGTTTCGGTGACCAAAACAATCGTCCCTACGATTACACAGCCTCCGCCATTTTGTACAAATGCGGCTCCTTTTACCATGACAGCGAGTCCAGCCGGTGGTATATGGAGTGGTCTTAATCCTGCGATTAGCCCTGTGAGTGGAGCAATAACTCCTTCTAATGCTTCCATTACAAACATTTTGGTGAGTTATACGGTTAACGTTGGACCCTGTGTTAACACAAATACAGCTCAATTATTCATTTCAAAGTATAATTCACCTGCTTTAACCGGCACTGTTCCTAACCTATGTGCTACAGGCCAGCCGTTTAACCTCATGAGTATCGCCTCGGGTACAACGTTTGGAACCTGGAGTGGTTTAGGGGTTAATAGTAACTCTTTTGTGCCTTCAACCGGAATTCCAACAAATACGTACACGCTCGTTTACAAGCGCGTGTCTAATCCCGATCCAAATTTGTGCCCTGATAGTGTATCAATAAACGTACACATGCTCAATCCTCCAATGCCACTTATTACGCAGGCCGGACCATATTGCAGTAAGGAGACATCAGTGCAGATGTCGGTGACTCCCTCAACGGGTTATTGGGTATCGTCATCCTATCTGAGCAATACGGGTGTATTTAATCCATCGCTGGCGGCCATAGGCAACAATGCGATACAGTATGTAATAGGAACCAGCACCTGTAATTCGAGTCAGATAAAGAACATCAGCGTGGAGTCATTTGAGTCGGCGGCGATCACGAGCCGTGTACCTGATCAGTGTAATACGGGCATGCCGTTGAATCTGGGACCAATCACCCAGAGCAGCCATGGGGTATGGAGTGGAGTAGGCATATCGGGCACGAGCTTTAATCCAGCCACAGCGGGCTCGGGCAGCTTTGTATTAACGTATAACACGGCATCAAGCCCAAGCGGTTTGTGTCCTGACCAGAGCACGGTGGCGGTTCGGGTATATTCGCTGGCTCCGCCCATGGTTACGCCCAAGAACAAGCAGTGTAACAATGGAGCGCCATCGCAGTTGCAGGTAAGCCCGGCGGGAGGTCTTTTTGGAGGGGTTAACAACATTGCGGTAAGCACCACGGGCTTGTTTAATCCGGGACTTGCGGTAATCGGAAACAACCTGATTAATTACAGTATTACATCAGGACCATGTCTGGCATACGTTCAAACAACCATAGAGATAGAGAAGTTTATCTCTGCGGATCTGGCGACTTATCCTAAGAGTGTTTACTGCCAGACGATAGATGAACCCTTTAACCTGAACAGTTTGGCTCAGAACCCTGGTTATGAATGGTTTATTAACGGAACGGCATCGGGTAGTAGTATGTTCAATCCCAACCAGGTTAAGGCCGGCGTTCAGCAGATTACCTATAAAACACATTCGGCAACAAAAGACCTGTGTCCGGATGTGAAGAGCTTTACTATTAATGTGGGGGATATCAAACAGGTTACGCCACAGGTAATGATAAGCGGTAAATGCAGCCCAGTAGAAGCGGTGTTTAATATTCCTGAAGGCAATGATGGTACGGCGATATGGAGTTTTGGTGATGGTTCGGACACAGAGCAGAACCTGATGGTGAGCCACTTGTACAAAACAACAGGAAGCTACACAGCAACACTGAGCTATCGCAGCAAGGCAGGTTGCCCATCTGAGCCGGTATTGGTTCAGCCGGTGGTTGTTGAGCAGGCGCCACAGGCAGATTTTTCAGTACCGGAAGAGATTCTTATATCCAGCCCGGAAGTGCTCTTTACCAATCAGAGCAGCAATCTGCCATCCAACAAATACATTTGGAAGATAGAAAGCGTACCGGGAGAGAGCCACGAAGTGAACATGACCCACAGTTTTGATAAGATAGGCCGCTATAATGTGACTTTGGTAGCGGAGAGTTATCCATCAAACTGCCGTTCGGAGGTTACCAAGGTGGTAGAGATTAAGAACGATTTTAATGTGTATATACCAAATTCGTTTACACCGAACTACGATGGGCTTAACGATGTGTTTATACCGGTGTTTTCGCCCTATGGATTGGATAAGAGTAGCTTTGAGATGGAAGTGTTTGACCGCTGGGGTCACTCCTTGTTCCGCAGCCGCGACACAAGCAAGGGCTGGGACGGCACATTAAACAACAAGGGCGAGGCACTTAAAGAAGAGGTGTATGTTTACAAGATCAAGTACAAGGATCTGGACGGCAATCTCTACTCTAAAGTAGGACATATTACCCTGGTGAGGTAAGACTACCCAACAACCAGACAATCAGGTATTCGAAATAAAAAATCCGTTGAGTTGTATCAACGGATTTTTTTATTTATGGAAACACCAAAAAAACAATTAACTCAAATCGAATTTAATACCCTGAGCCAGAGGCAGGTTGTTGCCCCAGTTAACGGTATTGGTTTGACGGCGCATATAAGCCTTCCATGCATCAGACCCACTCTCGCGACCACCTCCCGTTTCTTTTTCCCCACCAAAAGCACCGCCAATTTCGGCGCCGCTTGTACCAATATTCACGTTGGCAATTCCACAGTCGCTTCCTGATACACTCAGAAACCGTTCTGCCTCGCGCATATTAAGTGTCATGATGGAACTTGATAAGCCCTGAGGTACTCCATTTTGAATCTGAATGGCTTCTTCAAGCGTTTTATATTTGATGAGGTATAAAATCGGAGCGAATGTTTCGTGCTGTACAATGCTCATATCGTTTGTAACCTCGGCTATTGCAGGCTTTACATAGCAGCCGCTTTCAAAACCCGACCCACTTAAAACGCCGCCATTAACAAGAATGTTTCCTCCTTCGGCGGTTATCCTTTCCAGCGCATGTAAATAATTCTTCACTGCATCTTTATCAATGAGTGGTCCCACATGATTTTTTTCGTCGAGCGGATTGCCTATTTTAAGCTGGCCATAAGCTTTTACGAGGCTGTTGCGTACTTTTTCATAAATGTTTTCATGAATGATAAGCCTGCGTGTACTTGTACAGCGTTGTCCGGCGGTGCCTACGGCACCAAAAACGGCGCCAACAACTGTCATGTTTAGATCGGCGTTTTCGGTAATAATGATGGCATTGTTGCCGCCGAGTTCGAGTATACATTTTCCAAAACGTTCGGCTACTTTTACACCGACCTGACGGCCCATACGGGTTGATCCGGTGGCTGAGATTAAGGACACATTGGCATCGCCAGTCATGAGCTCACCTATTTTAAAATCGCCATTGATGAGGCAGGAAATGCCATCGGGCAAATTGTTTTCAGTAGCCACTTCGTTCCATATATTCTGACAGGCAATTGAACAGAGTGGTGTTTTCTCGGAAGGCTTCCATACGCAAACGTCGCCGCAAACCCAAGCCAGAGCGGTATTCCAGCTCCATACCGCCACTGGAAAATTAAATGCGCTGATAATACCAACAATACCCAGCGGGTGCCATTGTTCCATCATGCGGTGACTGGGCCGCTCACTGTGCATCTGCAAACCGTAAAGCTGTCTCGAAAGGCCAACAGCAAAGTCGCAGATGTCTATCATTTCCTGAACTTCGCCCAGGCCTTCCTGATAAGACTTACCCATTTCGTAAGAAACAAGTTTACCGAGCGATGCTTTTTTTTGGCGCAATTTATTTCCGTACTGCCTTACAATTTCCCCGCGCTTGGGCGCCGGAATTTCGCGCCAGTACAAAAATGCTTTCTGGGCGCTTGATATCACTTTATCATAGTCGGACGTGGATGCTGTTTTAACCCTTGCAATAAGTTTGCCGTCTACAGGGCTGTATGAGTCAAGAAGCGGGCCTTCTGAATGCCAGTTCTTGCCTGTGGAACACCCTTCGTTGATCTCTTTTATACCTAAATCAATTAAAAAATCCTGCATAAAATAAATGAAAACAAAGATAGCCATAATTCAGTGACCCGAACGATGGCTATCTTAATTGGGAAAACGATGGCTTATTCTTTCACCAAACGTTTGTTAATGGGTTGCCCAGCTCCATAAAACCGAACAATATAAATGCCTTTTTCGAGTGAATTAATGTTTAATTTGGTTTCTGAAGACTGAAGTTGTAACGACATTACTTTTTTACCTGTTAGATCAATAATATCTACAGCATAATGTAACTGTGCGTTATCAACTACAATCAGTAATTCGCTTTGTACAGGATTTGGTAACAGGGAAACACTTTGTTTACTGATTGCTTCGGAAATTCCAGAACATAAAATTACTTTAATGCTGGCAGTTGCTGTATTTGAACACCCAGTTGCATCGGTGTACTTATAGCTTACTACAAATGTGCCGGTACCCGCAGAAGCGGGGTTAAAATTATTACCGCTTACTGCGGTTCCGGTATAGGTTCCTCCTGCAGGCTGACCTGTAAGAGCCACGCTATTGTTGTTTGAGCACACAGTTGAAGCCGCCGTGCTTAATGAAACCGAAGGCGCGGCAAACACTACTATCTGTGTGGTAGCTGTATTAGAACAGTTGTTGGTGCCTGTAATGACATAGCCTACCACAAAGGTTCCGGTTCCGGCAGATGATGCGTTAAAGTTGCCGCCGCTGACCCCAGTTCCTGTGTAAGTTCCACCCGCAGGCGAACCGGTGAGCGCAAGGCTGTTGCTGGAGGGACAAACGGTGTTTGCTGCAGCACTGATGGAAGCCGATGGAACAGATAAAACATTTACCTGAGTAGTTGCACTAAAACTATTTGGGCAGCCGGCAGCAGTAGCAATTACGGTATATACAGTAGTTACAGTTGGGCTAACCACTAAAACACCAGTGGTTGGACCGGTATTCCATGTGTAAGAACTTGCTCCACTGGCAGTAAGTGTTGCCGCATTACCAGAACATATGGTTGCTGAATTAATGCTAACCGTAGGAGAAGTTGTTATGCTGATGTTTGTGGTGGCGGAACTGCTACACCCCAGGCTGGTTCCGGTAACGGTGTAATTGGTGTTGGTTGCGGGGCTGGCAGTGAAGCTGGCAGCTGTGCTTCCTGTGTTCCAAGAGTAGGTCGTGGCACCACTTGCCGTAATGGTGGCAATACCCCCTGCACAAATAGTTGCCGCATTGACCTGAATGGTTGGAGATGGGTTGATGGTAACATTAGTTACCGCGCTTGCAGTGCCACAGGCATTTGATACCTGTAATGTGTATGCACCGCTCCCGGCACCTGTAACGGTGGGACTGGCCGAAGACTGTGAGCTGAATTGTCCGCTACCGGTCCAGGTGTAGGAGTATGGCGCAGATCCGCTAAGCGAGCAATTTAGAACAAGGTTTTGTGTGGAGCAAAGGGGAGCATTATTGGTAATGGTTGTAACGCTCACCGGGATACAAGTAGTCGCGCCGGGAGAGAATGCGAGTCCTCTGAAAATGTAATTGGAGCCTGCTGTTGCTAGTGTAGTAAAAGTTGAACTGGCACCAGCATCAATAATTGAAACAAGGCGATTGCCGGTTGACTCGTTAGAAGTGGCATACACAATCGGATTTGAGCCGGAGAAATCGGCCACTACACCAAAGGCCCCGGAATTAGTGCTAGTTGGCAGAGTATAAGCAAGAGTCCACGTGTTTGAACTATAAACCCATTTTTGAACACCGCCACCGGCTGAGTTGCTGCGTGCATCCGCTACATAACAAATCGTGTTTGCGGCGTTAAAATAAAACTGCCCGGGTTGAGCCCCCGTACCTGCATTAATTACCGTTGTTACGGTTTGAGAGGCCGTATTTGGAGTACCCGTTCCAATGGCATACACACCAATGTCAGTTGGTGTACCACTGGCAACCTGAGAGGAGATGTAAAGCTGATTATTAAAAACATGGGTGGCGCGGAGGTTGGTTTTTGTGTTTTCGACATTCGTTGCTGCGGAGGCACTGCCATAGTAGTTCGCGCCCTGGCTGGAGCTGGTACCCCAAAAGTTCTGGATATCGGTAGCTGCAGCCCCCCTGATATCGCCAGCGGCATAAGAGGCCGTACTGGTTGCGACCACAGTTAGGACGCCTGAAGCATTTACCATCGCAATTGAGCGGGGAATGGTGGTTGGAGCTGCACTATTGAGCGCGGTTGAGTTTGGTAGCGCCTGATTGTATGCGCCAAATACAATCTGACTTCCATCCGCCGAGCGTGAAATATACCCTTCTGAAGTTGCATTGCCGCGTAATACCAGAGCGTTGGTGCCTGTGCTTGGAACAGAAACACTATAAGTGAGCGTGCCGCCCGGGTTGTATTCGTTTAAGGTAAGTGGATTGCCCTGGCTGGTCATTGTAGAAACGCCATCACCAATTTGCAGTACCACCAGATTACCAGAGGTGAATTGGGATTTTAACGGAATAAAAAATAAAA
>CALMNJ010000058.1 GCA_937868675.1 uncultured Bacteroidota bacterium
AGAAAGCCCTCGACACGCATGGATTTGGCATGAGCAGCGTGCGCTTTATTTGTGGCACGCAGGACATCCATAAAGAACTGGAACAAAAAATTGCTTCTTTTCTCGGGACTGAAGACACGATATTGTATGCGGCCGCCTTTGATGCCAACGGCGGAGTATTTGAGCCATTGTTCGACGAGAACGATGCGATTATAAGCGATGAGCTTAACCATGCCAGTATCATTGATGGCGTACGCCTTTGCAAAGCTCAGCGTTATCGCTATAAAAATTGCGACATGGCTGATCTGGAAGAGCAGCTTAAGGCAGCACAGTCACAGCGCAACAGAGTAATTGTTACCGACGGTGTTTTCAGTATGGATGGCTTTGTGGCACCACTGGATAAGATTTGCGACCTGGCCGAAAAATACAACGCACTGGTCATGGTGGACGAATGCCATGCCAGCGGCTTTATTGGCAAAACGGGTCGCGGCACCATCGAAGCTAAAAATGTGATGGGCCGGGTTGATATCATTACCGGCACATTGGGGAAGGCGTTGGGAGGAGCCATGGGCGGCTTTACTACCGGCAGAAGGGAAATTATCGAAATACTGCGCCAGCGTTCGCGTCCGTACCTGTTCAGCAACTCGCTTGCTCCGGCCATTGTAGGGGCCAGCATAGCTGTTTTTGATATGCTTTCAGAAACCACGGCCCTGCGCGATAAACTGGAGTGGAACGTAAATTACTTCAAGAAAGGAATAAAAGAGGCTGGCTTAGACATTAAGGATGGCGACAGCGCCATCGTACCCGTGATGCTTTACGATGCCAAACTTTCGCAGGTGTTTGCCGACAAACTATTGCAGGAAGGAATTTACGTGATAGGGTTCTTTTATCCGGTGGTGCCAAAGGATAAAGCCCGCATACGCGTTCAGTTGAGCGCCGCCCACGAAAAGGAACATCTGGATAAAGCGATTGCCGCTTTCAGCAAAGTGGGCAAAGAGCTGGGAGTAATTAAATAACGATTCAGACACTCAAACAACTTCTGAAACCCCTTACCGCATAGTAGGATTGGGCCCCGTTGTGATAAACAAACACGGTATCATAACGCCGGTCGCAAAATAAGGCGCCGCCAAGTTTCCGGATTTTTTCAGGGGTCTTTATCCAGCTCGATGTTTTGAGATCAAACTCGCCATGTTCCTGCAGTAACCGGTACTGTTGCTCGGTTAATAATTCTACTCCCATAGCGATGGCCATATCCACGGCGCTGTCGGCGGGTTTGTGTTCTTTGCGTGCGTCAAGCGCCGCCCCGTCGTAACAAAGGCTTCTTCGCTCTTTAGGCGTTTCGGAAGAGCAGTCGAAGAAACTGTACTCACCGGTTTTTTTATCGAATCCGATCACATCCGGTTCTCCGCCGGTGGCTTCCATTTCGCTGAGCGACCAAAGCTTATCCGGATTGGCTTCAAGCCTGGCCATTACATTTACCCACAACATTCCTTTGTGTCGTGGCATGTTTTTTTCAAAACGGGCAGACAGTATCTGAATAAGTTGTTTGTGCCGTTCAGGTGTGAGTTTCCTGCTGAGTTTGTTTTTGCCTGTCATGTGTTTATTGCGATGGTTTTCGTTGTTCAGTCATCAATACCCTTACCACTAAGAATTTGTGGCGTGAATTTTTCGATCCTTGCTTCGCGCGTTTTTTCCTGTTTGGCCGACGAAAAAAAAAGCAGATACGCTCTTTGGCGACCGGGCGTGAGCGCATAAAAGGCTTTTCGCAGCGGGGCGCTTTGGTCCAGTTTGGTTTTAAACTCGGCCGGCATATTAAATTCCGAAGTTTTTTTCATTTCCACTTTGAGGCCGGATTTTTCAACCTTAATGGCTTCTTTCACGAAGGTTTTAATGGTTTTTTCAAGCTTGGTTATTTCATTCACACTGGTAAAGCGCAGTTGCCTGGCCGCCTGTACATTCGCAGTTTGTTGTACGAGAATGCCCTTGGGGTCTTTTAGCAGGGCGCCTTTAAAAAACAACAGCGCACAATAATCTTTAAACACATGTATCAGTACCACATTGTTTTTTTCGGAGGTATAGCAGGGGCATCCCCATTTTAATTCTTCTTCGAGGCCGCAATCCATCACAATCGAACGCAAGGTCACGATTTCCTCCTGCCATTTATTGTTTTTGGTAAAATACCAGTCAACTTTTGAATTCATGTAACGTATAATTTTGAAAATTTATTTTGTTGTGGCTGCACCAATTTGTTTGCCGAGCTTTTCAAATTCTATATCGTTTGGCTCCCACAATTCAAGTTTGTTTCCTTCAAGATCCAGAATGTGAACAAACTTTCCGTACTCAACTGTTTGAACGCTGTCAACAATGGTTACACCATTCTTTTTAAACCTGTCGAGCAAGGCATTAAGATTCTCGACGCGGTAGTTGATCATGAAGTCTTTATTGGAAGGCTCGAAGTATTTTGTTTTTTCTGAAAAGGGGCTCCATTGTAAAAATCCCTTTCTGCTGCTGTCGGTCCCCTGCCGCCATTCAAAAACGGCGCCATACTTATTTGTATTAAGACCCAGATTAGTCATGTACCAATCCCTGAGCCTGGCGGGATTTTTGCATTTAAAAAATATGCCGCCAATGCCGGTTGCTCTGGCTACTGCGGTATTGCTGGTTTGCTTTGTGAGCAAATTGCTGAAAGCGAAACCTGAGAGGAACGATATTACAACAGTAATCAGGATTAAAACAGTTCTATTCATGCAAAACAATTTTGATACCGGGTTCTAAATTTAGTTTAATCCTTGGGCAATACCAAGGTTAAGCGGAGGGTGCCGATGGCTGTGGATTACTTAACCTGCGCTGTGGAGGCCTGAAATACCAGGAGAGCATGGTTAACACCAACAGCAGCAGAGGCCCGAAAAGCTCAATGGCCGGATCGCCGATGGCAAGGTGTGAGAACACGGCACCCGACATGGTGAAGAAAAATCCTGCATACACCCATTCCTTTAGCAGGGGCAATCGGGGCAAAACAACAACCAGGGCTCCCAGTAATTTCCAAACACCAATAATGCTAAGAAAATAAGAGGGATAGCCCAGCACTTGCATTTTTTGCACTTCCTTGGAGTAATGTATGAGCTGCACAATGCCCGTTGATGTCATGCCTAAGGCCAGCCAAATGGTGGCGATCCAATAAATGATCTTTCTGGTTTTTGTCATGTTTGTGTTATTTTAATTTGTTCATTATTTCTTCGATACGGTTATGAGCCATGTTAATGCCCTGGGCAAAGGGGAGTTGAAGCATTTGATCTCTGAGCGCTGCCGAGCGGTATATCACATGCATGCGCAGCCTGCTTGTATCGGAGCCGGTGCTTTCAAAATCAAGAAATTCGAGTTGGGCGCCAAAAGGCGAGTTTTCCATTTCGAAGGTGCGGATAATAGTTTGATTAGGGATAAGTTTATGAAAGGTGCCGTTAAAGCCATGCGCGTTGCCACGCGGGTCGGTGGTTATAAAGTGCCAGCTTCCGTGCGTATGCGCTTCAAGCTTCATGACTTTAGTTCCCATCCATTGCTCCACAATTTCGGGTTCCACGTAGGCCCTGAAGAGTAGCTCAACGGGCAGATTAAAATCTCTGAGCACGGTTAGTTCCTGCTTTCCTTCTTCTGCAATAACTTTTGTTTTACGTTCCATTACAGTTGTTTTTTCGTTTTATGTTTTTTCATGATGCTCTCCAGCTTATTGAACCGGCTGTCCCACATCAGGCGGAAGGGTTCGATAAAATCGGCTATTTCCTTCATTTTTTTAGCGTTGAAGTGATAATATATTTCCCGGCCGCTTTGTTCCTGTTTCAGCAATTCACATTCGGTAAGAATTTGCAGGTGCTTTGAAACCGTGGGTCGTGCCGTATCAAAATTTGCCGCAATAGCCCCGGCCGTCATGGATTGTGAAGCCAGGAGTACAAGAATGGCTCTTCTGGTTGGGTCGGCAATGGCTTGAAAAACGTCGCGTCTTAAATTCATATGTAGCTATTTGGCTACAAATATATGTGTAGTTATTTGACTACGCAAATTTATTTAATCCGTTAACTGATTTCAGTTACTTAATGATAATCTCGGTACGCCGGTTCAATGACATAAGGTATTCTTTTTCTTCTTTTGTAGCAGCCCTCATTACTTCCTGTTCAGAAATCAACGGTTTTTTTTCTCCGTAGCCTACGGGGAAAAGCCGTTTCGGGTCAATGCCCCTTGCCACCAATGCATCCGCCAGTTGTTTGGATCGGGATGCTGTAATAGCCATGCAACCCGTGGATTTTCCATGCACAGCAATTTCGATTGACAAGGCTTTATTTTTGTTGAGGAAAGCCGCCACGGAATCCATGCATGGGAGGCTTGCGGAATCCAGTTCGGGACGCGCTACAACATATTGCAGGGCAAGCCGGTGCGTTTGCCCCGGACTAAAAGTAGTATCGGCGAAGGTAAAATAGCGGCGGTGTTGCGAAAACAAGTTGCCGGTAAGTAACATTGCTGTGGCGATAAGCAGGGTTCTCATTTTTGGTGTGAGCCAGTCAGGCGCTTGTCATCAAATGTACTTAAAAAGCATTGGTAATATCACCCGAAATAAAAGGCAAAAAACTCGCGCAGCACCGAGTAGATGTCTCTTTTCAGGTTAAAACTGAGAGCGGTTTTGAAGCGTTACGATTACCTGATCCTTATGAGGTGCAGAAACAGGTTCTCAAAATCAGCTTCGGCCATTCTTCGTTCCGAAAGCAGATCATAATTTGAAACAGAAATATAAATCAGACGACCGTTTTTATAATGGAAAGTTTTGCAACATCCGTGCCTCCACGCCCCTGTTTTAACCCCTTTTTTATACTTACCTATTGATGTCGGATTTCCAGTAGAGTCGAACTCGATAGCATAGTCATGATACTGCCCTTTTTTTGTTTTGTATGCAGCCTTAATAGTGGAGTCTGAATAATAATCAACTTTGTTAAAAGAAGAAATTATGTTGACTTTGTGAACCTGGGCATTTACAAAAGTAATCTGTAGGCATATTAGAGCCGTCAGGAAATATAACGTGGTGAAAGGCATTGGATACACTATAGATAAATTTACTAAAGTGACGTTAAACATGACACGAATGTGAAACAAATAATTTGGACAATATTGATTAAAATAGGCGCAAAAGGGAACTGCCCCGTTTTTTGTTCGGGGCAGTTCAACCAAATAAAAGGCGGAGATTTTTTGACTTGACTTCGGTGTGGTCTCCAACACCGTAGGCCCGGGTTTTATTCGAGCACTATTTTTTTGAGTTGGGCGTGCGCGCCCTGTTCAACTTTAATAAAATAAGCACCTTTAGGGTTCTTACTAATGTCAATTTCCTTATCGTAGGTTCCGCTGAAGTTGCTGAGTGTCTCGGTGTAAATGGTCTTGCCTTCGGTATTCATTACATTGACAGAGGTGTTGCCCTTGTTTTTTAAATTGAAGCGCAGGTTAAACTTGCCATTGCTTGGGTTGGGGTAAAACTCCATTTTGTCCATATTCAGCTTATTGTCGGAAATGCTGCTTGGCCTTCCAAGCTTTTCCAGATCGGCCGGGCTGGCATCACGCAGGTCTATTTTATTTGTGATGGTAACACTGATCTCTTCCTTCACGTTGTCAATCTCTTCTTTGCCTGCCCCGCAGCGTACTTTTTTTATAATTACGGTTTTTCCTTCCATGCTTTTGCTGTCGGTATTAGCCACGCTGCTCCGGGTGTCGGTCATTTCTTTTTCCAATTTTTCGATCAGGGCTTTATCATCGGCGCTCATAGCTCCACTGCGAATCTCAATGTTTTCACCAGAACCCGGACTGTTGCTATTGATCACAATGGTTTTGCTCGTTTCCCTCTTTTCACCCGGGGTTTCGTCGTCGCTCACTTTGTTCACATCACTATAAATCATGATTTGCTTCATCTTGTCATCAGGTGTACCCGGGGTGCTTATTACAGCGTTTCCATCTTCCAGTTTCAGAGCGGACGCATCATCAACAGTGTAAGTGGTATCCACTATTTTTTCTGCACCGTTTATGTTCTCCACCTTTTTAATGCGTACGGTGGCTTTTTTGTTGGTTTGTGCGGTAAGAGCAGTGCAGCCCAATACCAGCGCGCTTAGTAATATTGTTTTTGTTTTCATGGTTCAGTTTTTTTATTAAAGCAAAATTATTCCGCCAATGTCCGCCGCCGGGTTAAGAACCGGTTAAACACTGTTAACGAAACGTTAAAGTTGAAGCCGCACCCAGCCAAGTAGTTAAATTTGAAATCCATGAACATGCGACCTTACCGGATGATTGCAGCGCTACTGGTGCTTTGCGTGCTTGCCATTCTGGTTATACAAGCGTTGTGGATAAACAGCTTTTACAGCGAAAAAAGGGAAAGCTTCGACCGCAGTGTGTATGCCTCGCTGGAACAAGTTGCGCGGCGGCTTGATGAGCGCAAGGGTATACAGCAGATAAAAGGCGATCTACTAACCGACAGCACAAAAATTTACCACAGAGGCAACCATGTGGAGGTGAGGCGCGTTGTTAGCAGCAGTGGGGTTAGCCACGAGGAGATCATTAGCACTACATCTTCGGCGTACAGTGGCAATGGCAGTCTGGATTCGGTAAAAAAAATAATGAACGAACTGAATGTGGTGAGCGCCACTGGTATAAAAAAACCAGAGCTAAAGGGCGTATACGGCGCAGCGCCGCGGGAAGGTAGAGCTGAAGAAAACGACATAGACAAGCTCATGAATAAAATGATGCTTGAAATAAAAGTGTTGGATGTAGAGGAGAACAACGTTGATACCTTGCACAACATTATCCAACGAGCGCTTGTCAACAAGGGCCTTTTTTTGCCATTCGAATTCCTCATTAAACGAACAGGGAAGGGGAGAGATACCGAGGTGGCCCGCTCCAAAGGCTATAACCCGCAGCAAATGTCTTACACATCCGACCTCTCGGCCGGAAAAATCTTTAACTCAAACACCTTTGTACTTCTACAGTTTCCAGGGGCGGGCGGATTTGTACTGTCTGGCATGCGAAACATGTTGATGCTTTCACTCATTTTTTCACTGCTTGTTATCGGTGTGTTTTATTATGTGATGCGCCTGATCCTGAAACAAAAAAAGTTGGCAGAGATCAAAAACGATTTTATCAATAACATGACCCATGAGTTGAAAACACCCATTGCAACCATTGGCCTGGCGGCTGATGCCATGAACCACCCCGAGGTGAGGCAAAGCACCGTGCGTTTTGAAGGATACACACGCATTCTGAAGGAGGAGAGCCGGAAGCTGAACGGCCACGTGGAGCGTGTGCTTCAAATGGCAATGCTCGACCGCGGAGAGCTACAACTGCACAAGGAAATACTGAGCCCGGAACAATTAGCCAGAAATGCGGTAAGGCACCACCAATTACAAATAGAAGGGCAACGAGCTCGCGTGAGCATTGTTGAAAAAACGGATGGAATTAAAATAAGTGCCGACCGTGAGCACATGCAGGCAGTGTTCAATAATTTGCTCGACAACGCACTGAAATATTCGAGACAGCCCTGCACGGTGGAAATAAATATTGCGGAAGAGAACAATCGCGCTGTTGTCCGTTTTAGGGATAACGGTATTGGAATTGCCGCAAATCTTCAGGAAAAGGTTTTTGAACGGTTTTTCCGGGCCCAGGGCGGTAATCTGCACGATGTTAAGGGCTTTGGGCTTGGGCTCAGTTATGTACATTCTATTGTGGAGGCTCATGGCGGCAGGGTAAGCCTTACCAGTGAGCCGGGAAGAGGAAGTGAATTTGTTTTAAATTTTGCCATGCATGCATAAGCTACTTTTAGTGGAGGATGAAAAAAATTTCGCTGCGGTGCTAAAGGACTACCTGCGGATGAATGGCTATACGGTTGATTTGTGTGAGAATGGCGAAGATGGCATTCGTATGTTCAGGCAGACAAGCTATGACCTCTGCATTGTAGATGTGATGATGCCAAAAAAGGATGGCTTTACGCTGGCCGCCGAGATAAGGGCGCTGAACCGGCAGGTGCCGCTTGTGTTTTTAACGGCCAG
>CALMNJ010000059.1 GCA_937868675.1 uncultured Bacteroidota bacterium
GAGTTCCTCTTCAATAATCTGGTGAATAAAATTAAGAGATACTTTTTCCTCCCCGCTGTTGGTTTTAGTTTCTTCTGTCATGATGATCAAGCATTAAGTTCATTAAAATGAAATAATCTGCAAAGGTAGATTTTTTTGGTAAAAGGTAACAGGTAGCGGATCAATGAAAATGGATATTACATAATTTGAATCAACATTTAAAACAAATGGCAGGGAGAATGTAACTGATGGGATAAAAATCCGTGGAATACAACTAATTTTGCACTCACCTGTTTACTTACATCACGGATTACCGGCAATGAAACAAACAGGTTTAGCGAAAAATTAAGCCTGAAATTTACTAAACACTGATTACAACATGGGATTGATAGAAATAGAGGGAATGGATTTTTTTGCCTACCACGGCTGTTTTAAGGAAGAGCGTGTAATTGGCACCCGTTTTACAGTTGATGCCTGGCTGACGGCTGACACAACCGAGTCGGAAGCAAGCGATGATTTGAAGCATACCGTGAATTACCAGGCGGTATACGCACTTATCAGGCACGAAATGGAACAACACTCGCACCTGCTCGAACACGTTGCCAGGCGCATTATAAATGCCATTTACCGGGACTTTAACACGGTTACCCATGTAAAGATAAAAGTATCGAAATTAAACCCAGCCCTGGCCCATGGCGGTAAAATAAGGCAGGTAAGCGTTACATTGGAACAATAGTTTGATGTATAATGGCGGATGTTAGATGTTGGATGTATGAGGGTGGAAACGGGTAAAAGGCACAGGGAATTCATGATAATTTTGAAAAAAGTACCACATTGAAAGATAAAGAAAGACCTTTTGAACAGAAAAAATGCCCGCGTTGCGGCAGCGTATTTGTATGCAGCACATCGGCCAAATGCTGGTGTTTTGAATACGATGTGGCACCCGAAACCATGGAAATGATAGATCAAACATGGCATGGCTGCCTTTGCCCGGCATGCCTTAAGACGTTTTCGAAACAGGCTTAAAAAAAGTATTTGTTGGTAAAATGTGAATTACTTACCTTTGCACCGTCGAAAAAACACGGTTTCGTGGCCGAGTGGCTAGGCAGCGGTCTGCAAAACCGCGTACAGCGGTTCGAATCCGCTCGAAACCTCAAAAAAAAGCCTCCTGAACGGAGGCTTTTTGCATTTATACCTTTGAATTATTCTGCCTTTTTGTACACAATCACAACCACCGTTTTATCATCACCGCCCATATTGATAGTCATTCCATACGGACGGGCGGCATCAAGAATAATTTGATTTGCCCCGGCTTTCCCGGTGAGTTGTTCCCAGATTGTTACAGCCATATGAACACCGGTACCACCTGTGGGGTGACCCCAGCCAATAAGTCCCCCGGTAGTATTCACAGGAATTTTCCCATCGCGGGCGGTATTGCCGGCAGCTACAAATTCAGCGCCTTTGCCATGAGCAGCAAAGCCCAGTGCTTCCACAGCCAGTATGCCTGCAATGGTGAAACAATCATGTAACTCAACGGTGGCAAGTTGCTCAATGGTAATATCGGCCGATGCCAGCGCCTGCCTGATAGCTTCGCGCATGGTGGTAAGCACGGTGAGTTGAGGCGGATCTTCGGTAATATCGTCAACAGCATGCCCCCACCCTACTATCTCAACGGCATCAGCGTAAGCTATGCCAGCTCGTTTCAGGCCTTCCTCGCTCAAAACAGCGATTCCCGATGCGCCGTCGCTCACCTTGGAGCAATCGAAAACATTCAGGTGATCCGTAAACGATTTCGGATTTGGTTCTGTTAATGCCAGGGCTTCCAGGTCGGCAACAGTGTTGTGATGCTCCTGGGCTGTGGGGCAAAGACGGGCATTTTCGATAGCATTTCGGAACCAGCGGGCAAAGCCCTTGCGGGCATATTCGCGGCCAAATTCCTGGTAATAAGCCCCTGCCCTATCGCTGAACTGTCCCGGGAAAAAGTAAGCATGCCCGTTTTTGCGTTTGCTGAACCAGCCGGCACCTGCCAATATATCGGCCCCGTAAATTGCCTTCACCGTATTCTGCACTTCCACTCCCAGGCAAAGTACTGAATCAGCCGTTCCGGCCAATACTGATTTAATTCCGCTCATCAATGCCAAGCCACCCGATGCACAGGCGCCTTCAACACTCGTTGATGGTTTATAGCGTAATTGCTTATCCACCATGGGCAAAAAAGCACCCAGGTGGGCTTGTTTGTTGAATCGCGCTGACATAAAATTGCCAACCACACTTTCATCAATATTTGCAGCACCGCCCAGTTGTGAAATTACACCCTGCCCTGCTTCTTTCATGTAATGCTCAAGCCCCGG
>CALMNJ010000060.1 GCA_937868675.1 uncultured Bacteroidota bacterium
ACTCATTGGGCAGCTACCTTGTATTTAAAGTCACCTATGAGGCAATGGTAAAAACCATCTGGAATGCTCAAAACCAGTTTTCGTCGCAGGGAAAAATATTGATGCAGAAAGATCCTTACGATGCCAGCCTTGGCGTGGAAGACTCGTGGGGATTTGTTACGCGCTTTTTTGAGAATTGCGATCTTTCCTTCAGTAAACGGTTTTACCAGTTGCTGGGCTTTCGGACCGAACATCGCCTTGACGGCGGAGAAATTGAAACTTATCCATTTCTCACCTTTATTACAGCAACCCTGATGCTGATGGGCTTTATATTTCTTTTTAGGGCCCGAAAAAAAGAAATGGTGATGCTGGCGCTTTTTACGGGTGCACAGGTGGTGCTGTCGTTCGTCATTCTTCAAACCCGTTGGGATCAGCCCCGCATTACTCTGGTATGTATGCCGGTGCTGCTTATACTCATATTTTTCGGCCTTTACTCCATCTTGAAAAAAGGAATTGGGCCTGGAATATATTCGGCCCTCGCTCTCGTAATTATTTGTTCGGTGGATGTTTCCTCTATCAAACGTGGATTTAAAAACATTCCCATCGTTCAAAAAAACCTCAAAGGCGATACGTATTACGGTTACACCCCCGACTGGCAAAATTTTTTAAAATGCAGCGAATGGTGCGCGGATAGTCTGGCAAGCAATACCTTAGTGGTGAGCCGCAAGGCCCCTATGAGTTTTGTATATGGTAAAGGCAAAAAATTTTTTCCGGTTTACAGTGTTATTTTTAAGGATACGGCTACCAACCAGTCCAACCCCGACAGTGCGCTGGCCTTCTTTAAACGAAAACATGTAACGCATGTGCTTCTTGGCAGCCTGCGCATGAACCCCACCGATCCGGCCTACGGCGTAATTAATACCTTACACAACATTCTTGGGCCCATCGCCGAAAAATATCCAAACAAACTTAAGCTTGTGCACACCGAAGGCATAATGGAAGAATCATACGTTTACGAAATCGTTTACTGAAATAGCACCGCATGTCGCTCCGTATTAAACTTGGAAATTTTTTATTCAGAAATGCCTACGGCCTTTATAAGCCCCTGTATTTCCGTTTCAAAAACAAACAGGATGCATACGAGATAAAGCTCCTTAGTCAGCACATAAAGCCGGGCGACACCGTTATTGACATTGGTGCCAACATTGGATATTACGCCCTCCTTCTTTCAAAATTAGCAGGCCGTAACGGAGCAGTGCATTGCTTCGAACCCGATCCAATCAATTTTTCGCGCCTCCAAAAAACAGTGAGTGGCCATTCCAACATTTACCTCAACCATAAGGCCATGGCGCCGCAAAGCGGCAGCATCAGCGTGTACACTTCCAAAGAACTGAACGTTGACCACCGAACCTACAAGCCTGAGGAATTTGAAAAAGAGATCCGAATAGATGCCATCTCGCTCGACGATTACCTTGCCGGTTTACCCAACAACAAAAAAGTTGACTTCATAAAAATGGACATTCAGGGGTTTGAGCAGGAGGCTTTCAGGGGCATGGTAAAAACGTTTGAGAACAATCCCGATGTAAAACTGGTTTCCGAATTCTGGCCATACGGGCTCGAAAAAGCGGGAGGTTCCGCATCATCTTACTATGAGCAACTCACGCAGGCAGGCTTTAGTGTTTATCTGCTCGAAAACAACGCACTTGTTGCACTCACCGCCAAGCGCGTTTTATCCATGCAAACACTGGGCAAAGAACACTACTTTAACATTTTTGCAACGCGGCGCCATGTTTAAAAAGTACCGCATCCATTTCGACCTCGACGATCCCCGGGCCACACTGGCCCATCGCGACATAATCCTTGCCAAACCCTTTCTCAAAAAAATTTACAGCAGTTGGTACTCGGAATTCATAAGGCATCTGAATGTAAAGCCAGATAAAAAATACCTGGAGATAGGATCAGGCGGTGGTTTTTTAAAAGACGTCTTCCCGCAGGTTATCACCAGCGATATTCTTGATCTGCCTAACGTGGATCGCGTTTTCAGCGCCGAAAAAATGCCCTTTGGTGATGCAGAACTATCCGGCATGGTGATGCTTAATGTATTTCACCACATCCCTAAACCGTATCTGTTTTTGCACGAAGCCCAGCGCTGTCTTGAAAAAGGCGGTCGTGT
>CALMNJ010000061.1 GCA_937868675.1 uncultured Bacteroidota bacterium
CAGCGGCATATGCTTCCTCTGAAGGTGAGCCGAGGGCCGGAAGGCTGCGGCAGGAGGCCAGAATGTACCTGCACGACCAGCTTTCTGAAGCACTTCTTTGCTTCAGAAAGGGAGACTATGGGCGCTGTATTTATCTTTTTAATGAAACCGCTAGTTACAACACGGGTGATTTAAATTGCAGCTTTTATACCGGAATGAGTTATTATTATCGCAGGCAGTATAAAGAGGCAATAACCCGCTTTGACCATTGTCTGGAATCATCAAACAACACATTTGCGCAAGAGGCCGAATACTATAAAGCCCTGTGTTTGCAGGAAACCGGGCAAACTGCGGAGGCAAATAAACTCCTCTCAAAGATATCCGGTGCGGGCGGTTTTTATGCTTCAAAGGCTGCTGCGGCGCTTCAGGGGCGGTAATTCAGCGTCTGAAAATTCCTTTAGAAAGGGCTTCGTTGTAGTATTTTGCGGCGAGGCTGTCTTGTTTCAAATACTGGTAGCGACCTATTACCACGCCATACACTTTTTGCGGATCGGCGCCAAAGCGCAGCATTTCAAGCGTGGCGCGGGTGCATTCGGGCATGTTGCGCTGATCGAAATAAATATTGCCAAGCGCCTCGTATATTTTGGCCGACTCTGAAAATTTCTCCTGGGCCTTTTTGATTGTAGCAAACGCCTTGTCGAAGGCGTTGTTGCGCGAATATGAAATGGAAAGCACGTAATAGGTTGAAAGTACATCAGGCGCAAGGGTTAGCGACTGTTCAAGATTTTTTACGGCACTGGCATAGTCCTGAGTATAATATTGCGCCTGCCCCAGATAAAAGTAAGGATCGGCGGTATTTGGAAACAACATAACCATGGTGTCAAGCAAACCAATCCCCTGCGGATATTTTTTTGTATCGCAATAATAGGTGGCCAGACCCAGAAACGAATAGTAGGACTCTTTGGTAATGGCAATGGCTTTGCGGTAGTGGGTTATCATTTCTTTTTCAGTAGCCTCGTTAAATGTATTATACAATCTCCGTTTAAGTTCGTCGGCATAATAGTTGTGTGCCCGTGCGCAATTTTCGAGGGCCGGCAAATCGGTGCTTACCAGCGAAACATTGTCTTTCCAAACCCTGTTGCGCGAATAGGTTTTGGTTGCCAGCAGAACAATAATGAGAATAAATCCGAAGCGGAAAACGGGAGAAACGTTGCTTTTTGGAGTGCGCAGCAGTGAACTGAGTTCGAGCTTGGAGAAGTCCGTTTTAAATAAATTACCGGCCATAAAAACGAAGAAAATACATAAACCCATCGAGGGCATAAACAGAAAACGGTCGGCCATGGTATCGGCCAGTGTACGAAACAGATGCAAATAAACAGAAATGGCTAAAAAATAAAACAGAATGCCAAACGCCATAGGATCTTTTTTGCCGATACGCATCAATGCAAATAGCAAAAGTGCCAACGTGATAAGTAAGGAAACATAAACGGATGGTTCACTCCAGCTGGCAACGGGCACCTGATTGTAACCATAAAAGTACAATTGCTTTAAGGGGAAAAAGAAATTGTTTAAATACAAAAGCAGTAACACAAAGGCATTGGCCAGTTTCTGATTTAATAAATCACTGTAAAAAAAACTGTTGCCAAGCAAACCGCTCTCAACAAACACACCGGCTCCTGCCGAAGCACTTTTCGTTGTTTGTTGGGGTTGTGTGAGTTTTAGCACCAGCAGGGTAATAGCACCCAAAACCAAAAGAGTGAGCAATGGAACAATTAACTTTTTGAGTTCCTTGAAACCCCTTAGGTAAAAAAAAGTAAGCGGGAAAACAGCCAGAAAAATAGCGGCATTTTCTTTGGATAAAAAAGCCAGCACAAAAAACAGAACTGAAAACAAAAGAGCAGATAGCGTGCCTGAATGGAGGTATTTAATAAAACCGCGAAGCGAAAGTAAGGCAAACAACAGCGCAAAAATTTCGTCGCGGCTTTTAATGTTTGCCACAACCTCGGTATGCACCGGGTGCAGTGCGAAAAGCAGGGTTATTAAAAACGGGGCCAGGTTGGTATGATGGCTGAACAGCAGGCGAAGCGTATTGTACATTACCATGCACAACAGTGCAAAAAACAACACGTTCATAAAATGGCCGGCAGTTGGGTTATTTCCAAACAGGCTTATTTCAATGGCGAAAGAGGTGAGGGTAATTGGCCGGTAACCGTATTTATCTGCCTTGTATTCGCTGTTGTGCTTTACAAAAAGCTGCGGAATGCCGCTTATTCCTTTTTGCACGTAGGGGTTTTCGGTAATAACGATGCTATCGTCCCACACATAACCAAACCTGAGTGTGTTTGAATAAACAAGAAAAGCAATGGCAAACAGGGTCCACGCAATCCATCTGTCGGATTTGTTTTTTGTAAGGGCGTTCATCATCCGCCTAAAATTAAGTAAAATCCTCAAAAACCGCCGTTCATAATAAGGCTTCCCTCCTGGGCAAACAACTTGTGAGGAGCGGTGTTAACAAGCCCCTCCGAATGTTTATAAAATAACTGTCCTGACATTGAGCCGCCACATACATTTACTTTAAAATTCAAAATCTAATACTATGGAATTTCTAGCGTCTTACTGGTGGATTATCGTACTGGTATTTCTGATTATTTTTTACCGTCTGGTGTTTCGCCTGTTCGGAATTATTTTTGTGCCCGAGGATAAAATCGGGCTTGTTACCAAAAAGTTCGTACTCTTCGGGAAGGCGCAATTACCTCCGGGGCGAATCATTGCGCTGGAGGGCGAAGCGGGCTTTCAGGCCCAGACACTGGCCCCGGGCATTTATTTCTGGAAGTGGGTGTGGCAATTCGAAATCACCCTACAGCCGCTCACCATCATACCGCAGGGTAAAATTGGTTTGCTGGTTGCCAAGGACGGTAAAGAACTTGAAACAGGTCATATCCTGGCCCGTAAAGTTGAATGCGATTCTTTTCAGGACGCCGTTACCTTTTTAAGCCAGGGTGGACGAAAGGGCCGCCAAACCGCATATATTACGGCAGGGACTTACCGCATTAATACATTTTTGTTCGATGTGTTTACCGTTGATATGTACACCGTGAATGAAAACATGGTGGGTATCGTTACCACGCTCGATGGTTTGCCCATTGAAGAAGGAAACATTGCGGGCAAGGAAGTGGCATCGCACAATAACTTTCAGGATGCAGATACTTTTTTGAGTACCGGTGGTAATAAAGGCCTTCAGCCGCAGGTAATTCTTGCAGGGTCGTATTACCTCAATCCCTGGTTTGCTAACGTGGAGCAGATAAAAATGACGGAAATTCCAATTGGTTCAGTAGGTGTCGTAATTTCATACGTAGGCAGCGAGGGCAAGGACTTGAGTGGCGTGGAGTTTAAGCACGGTAATATTGTGAGCCGGGGCGAAAAGGGCGTGTGGGCTGAACCGCTGGGTCCGGGCAAATATCCCATCAACACCTATATTATGCGGGTTGAACTGGTTCCAACCACTAACCTGGTGCTTAACTGGGCCAATGCGCGCAGCGAGGCGCATCAACTGGATAAACACCTCAGCACCATTACAGTTCGAAGCAAAGACGGTTTCCCGTTCAATTTAGATGTGAGCCAGATCATTCACATTCCCACCAACGAGGCCCCCAAAGTAATTGCGCGTTTTGGCAACATGGTAAATCTGGTTGGCCAGGTACTGGAACCCACAATTGGTAACTATTTCCGCAACTCGGCGCAAGACAGCGATGTGATTGCGTTCTTAAGTTCACGTAAAGAAAGGCAGGACGCCGCCAAGGAAAAGATAAGTAAGGTGCTCGATCAATACAATGTAAATGGTGTGGATACTTTGATTGGTGACATTGTACCGCCAGAAAGCCTCATGAAAACGCTCACCGATCGTAAAATAGCTGAAGAGCAAAACACCACGTACGAAACGCAGAAGAAAGCAGAGGTAACACGCCAGACTCTTGAAAAAGAAACGGCTGTAGCGGATATGCAAAAAGAAATCGTGAAGGCCGATCAGGGCGTGTTGATTGCTGAAAGAATTGCCGATGCGGCCGTGAAAAAGGCAACCGGCGAAGCACAAGGTGTAAAAATTGCAGCCGGTGCGGAGTCAGATCGTGTAAAAATAATTGCCCTGGCGGATGCTGAGCGGACGAAAGTAACTGCCAATGCTGAGGCCGAAAAAATAAAGGCACTTGCCAATGCCGATGCGGAAAAGATAAGTGTAACTGGTAAGGCGGAGGCCGATAAAATACTTGCTATCGGTAAGTCAAATGCCGAGTCGTATAAACTATCGGTGGAGGCCATGGGCGGCGACAATTTTACAAAACTGAAAGTAACCGAGCAAATAGGAAAAGAACGCATCAAGATTATTCCGGAAATACTCATAACCGGTGGCGGCGAAGGTCAGAATGGCCCCATAAACGGATTGTTGGGTTTGCAGTTGCTTGACGGAATTATGGAACGTAATGCCAAAAAAGACGGAGGCAAAAAAGAATAAACGACAGCAATTAACACTGGTTGGCGCAGGAAATTGAACATAAATATCTTGTGAAGACTGAGCGCTGGAATAAAAACCTGGCGTTTAAGAGCGTGAATATTGTGCAGGGTTATTTGCACAGCGATCCCGGAAAAACAATCAGGGTACGCACAGCCGAAGGCAAAGGATACATTACCCTGAAGGGTAAAACAACCGGTGCAACCCGGCCCGAATACGAATACGAAATTCCGGAGGCCGATGCCAATGAGTTGCTGGGTTTGTTTTGCGCCAACCGGATTGAAAAAACAAGACATTATGTTTTGCATGCTGGTAAAACCTGGGAAGTGGATGAGTTTGCCGGAAAGAACAAAGGGCTGATGATGGCTGAAATTGAACTTGGATTGGAGGATGAGCCATATGAAATACCCGACTGGGTTGAAAAAAATGTAACAGAAGATCAGCGGTATTCAAACTCTAATCTTGTAAAAAGGCCATATACCTCTTGGTGAGCTAAAAATTAATTGAACATTCCAAAATAACGTACGGCGAAGCCGCGCCAGGGATTGAAGCCGGAGCATGCGCCGCGCACGCGTGATGTTTGTTGGGCGAGGCGGCTTTTGTTTTTGGCAAAAGACCCCGCAGCGCTACAAACATAGCAGGGCGCAAGCATGCGGAGGCGGAAAGCCCGCCCGGGCGCCCAAAAAACAATTCTAAAAAGTCAGTAGGGATTTATATCGGTTTATTTACCGGTTGAAAGGCCATTCACCTGTGCGCGAGGCTTTGATAAGATACACCACAGCACCGGATGCTATGACGGCCAGGCCGGTGAGAACCTTAAACCAGCCGGTTGATACAAGAATGCCAAGCCATAAAACAATGGCAACAATTACCGGAACGGGATAAAGAGGCATTTTGTAAGGGAAATGCTGAGACGGAAATTTTTTGCGAAGCATGAGAAGCCCGATGGCCTGCCCGATAAACTGAACCAGAATGCGCATGGCCAGAATGGCACTGATAACGTCGGAAAGGCGAAAGAGCAGACTAAAAATGAACGCCACCGAACCAAGAACGAGCAGCGATATGTGCGGGAAACCGCGTGTGGGATGCAGTTGCGCAAATACTTTAAAGAAGGCGCCGTCGGCAGCAGCGGCGTAAGGAATGCGGCTGTAGCCCAATGTGGCCGAAAACACCGAAGCGAATGCCACCCAAAGAATAAGCAGGGTAAGTACAACAGCGGCTTTGCTGCCCGACAAACGCTCCATAAAAATACTGAGTACGTACTCATGATTTTTTGCTTCGTTCCATGGAATAACGCTGCTTACACTCACATTCATGGCCAGATAAAGCACCGAAATACCGGCAATACTAAGGAACATGCTGCGCGGGATGTTTTTTCCCGGATACACAATTTCGGAGCCGAGGTGGCAAACATTGTAATAACCAAGGTAACTGTACATGCATTTTACACCGGCGAAACCAAAGGCCGCCACAAGCGCGTAATCCACATGAAGTCCGTTATTTATCTGTTGCAGGGGCTCCATGAAATTGCCGTTGGCCAGGCCACCTCCAATAATCCAGAGCATGGTGATGATGACCCCAAACCAAAGCACGATGCTGATTTTTCCGATGGTTTCTATTTTACGATAAAGCAATGCCACAATAAGGATGACGAGGGCCCCGCTCACGGCCTTTGAACCAAGGTCACCAAGTGGTATAAGGTAATTAAGGTAGGCTGCAAAGCCGATAGCGGCCGAGGCAATTACCAGTGGAGCCTGAATCATGGTTTGCCACACAAACAAAAAGCTCATAAGCTTACCGGCTTTTTGATGTCCGTACGCCTCTTTTAAAAAGTTGTAGGACCCGCCTGCTTTAGGAAAAGCTGCTCCCAATTCGCTCCATACCATTGCATCCACAAACGAAAGCAGGGCTCCGGCAAGCCAGGCATAAAGAAAGTAAGGGCCATTCATCATGCTGATAACCATTGGCAGGGTAATGAAAGGTCCAATGCCCACCATATCAATCATATTAATGGCTGTGGCCTGTGCCAGACCAAGCCGCCTTTCGAGTTTCATAAATTAAACCAACAAGGTAATTAAAATAAAAGCAATAAAATATTCAACGGTGAGCCAGAGGTTTATCAACCCGATCAAAGCAGCGCTAAATAAATTATTCCATAACTTTAAGTTCAATAGGGTATGGTTAGGACAAAATTCTGTGTATTTTTTATTTTAATGAGTGCGTGTGTTTTAGCACAAACCATCACACTGCACGTAACCGGCATTCGCAGTAATTCGGGCAGCATACGCATTCAGTTTTTTGATACTAAAAAAAACTTTGACGACGAGAAACCGTTGTTCACAAAAACAGCGCCCAAAATGAGCATGAACGGCGGAGCGTTGATTGTGAGCTATGCGGTAAAGCCGGGCACATACGGCATTGCCATACTTGATGATGAAAACAATAACCAAAAAATGGATTATGGTTTGCTGTTGCCAAAAGAGGGTTTTGGTTTTTCGGACTATTACCATACCGGTATGTCGCAGCCCGATTTCCGGAAATTTAGTTTCGTGATGGGCAACGCGAGTAAAACAGTGTTCATTAAACTGAGGTACCTTTAGTCTGCGTTGTAGTCTTACAATTCGTCAATAATCTACGATACTTGGTTTGAGAAACAGGCAACGAGAAACATGGTTTAGTTTTGTTTGCGTTGCGATTTTTTTGAAGTGTTGGTAAGATTAAAGAAGGGAATGTCGTATGCAGCGGTAATGGTGGCCCTGTACGAATCCAGCGGGGCATTGCCCATTCCTTCAAATGTGCGCAGTTGCGGGGTGTATTGCACACCCGCATTGATTACAATGGGAAGTCCCGGTATCCCGTATCCGAAGAAAAATCCTGGGGCTGCAACCTGCGAGAAGCTTACCGATTTGGGAAGCGCTTTTGATGCGTCGTTTGACAGGCGATAAGAAACCACTGCGCCGATATCAATAAAAGTGAAGGTAGCGCTGAATGCACCGCCCCTGAAGGCTTTTAGTTTGCCCTTTCCTGAAATGTAACCCGGGTATTTCGAAGCACGCTCGCAGGTAAACGGAACGCGCCCTCCCCATGAAAAGGAAATACCAATGGGGGCTGTAAATCCGGTTACGCCCGAGGTAAGGCTGTCTCTTTTTGAGGAGGGAATAAGATTGAAGCCTGCTCTGGTTTCAAAGCCAGCATAAAATCCCGGATACGCATTTAAATCGAGGCTGAAATTGTTGTACCGTTTTATTTTGTATGACTGGGGCGGTTCGGCGTATTCTTCGATCACCTGACTCAGCTCGCCGCTGCTTTTTGCTTTATTTACGTCGGCGAGTAAACTAAGTATCTGCGTCACATCGCGCCGGGCTCCGGAAAAGCTGAGCTTGTTTCGGAGGTGTTCCTGTTTAAGATAACAAACATACAGGGGGTCGTTTTCCGGATCATTGTGTTGATTGTATTTTTTGCGAAGCCGCCAGAGTTTTAATGAAAGATTCCAATCAACAGGATTAAAAACAGGAGCCAGCCAATGCCTGATGCACCAGGGGTTTTCAATTTTATTGAGCGCCTCTTTGAATTTGCCGTTCTCAACTGCTTTTATAACCGTGACCCTGTTTTTCCTAAAGTGGTTACCAAGCAGTTTGCATTTGCCGGTATCGTTTTGCTGCAAGTGATGGCAAATAACGGCTCTTGCCAGATTCGACATGGCGCCATCATTTTTAAGACTGTTGTGCAACGCCTCCATGTCATACACCTTCAGCGGACTGTTGCCTGTTAACATTCCGAACTGTTTTTGATTAAGCTGCTGCGTATCGCGGCATTGAACGGAAGGCCAGCTAATGTGCAGATTGGGTAACTGAAGCTGCGGCAGTTTTATGTCGTAGCAGGATAGCAGGTCGAGGAGTTTTTGTGAGAGAAAAATAACGGATTCAAGGTCTTTTTTAACAACGGCTTTTTTGGCATCTATGTAATTTTTAAAACCTTCATTATCGGGAGGAAAATCGCCCGTGTTGGTGTATGACAAAACACTGTAAAGCGTGCGGAAGACTTCGCTTACTTTGTTACTGTAAATATCCATATCTACCAGCGCTTTTCCGCCTTTTTTGTTGTTTTGCCAGTAACTATCAAGCCAGTGAAGTTTGTAAAGCAATGTTTGGAAGTTCCGCTTAAATGTGTTGTACTTGGAAGTGTCAGCGAAAAATGAATCCAGTGTTTCAACACCATACCGGTTGTGGAGCAGGCCGTAAAAGTCTTCGGTTTCCTTTTCGTAAATAAACGAGAGCGCAAGTTTAAAATCAGCATCAAAATTCTCACGGTTAAAAATTCCAGGGTCCTCCCATGTTTCCTGCGATTTTGGGTCCTCCAGATTTGAAAAATAGCGGTTAATAAAACGAAATACCCGTAAGGCGCTTATAAAACGGGTGCTGGTGTCGCGTTCCTGTTCCGAATAAAATTCAATGTTGGTGATGAGGTCAACCCCGTCTTCCAAATCACTAAAGAAGGAAGAAAAGCCCCTGAGTTTAATCAGGTCGTTAGTGCCGCGGCAACTGCTGCAGCTTAAAATGTTGTCGGGCATATTGGCCAGATCGGTGGCAATGGCTTTTTTGAGCAGGGCGCCAAAACGAATGGATTCGCCGGGAGCATAGGAATTCATTTCCTTGATGGTGTTTTTAAAAAGATGCGGCAGGGGTTCCAGCTTTTCGAGCCGGGTATTTACCTGTTCCACAAAAGCCATCACGGTTTCTTCCTTAATCCGGTTGGCAATAAAAATGGCCATTGCGTCAATCACATCGCTTTCCGAAGGAAGATTGATTCCTTCTTTGGCCGTAGTTACCAGATTACTCACTTCAAAATGCAGACTGTTGAGCTGATCGCCTTTGCCCAGGGCAGTGATCTGTTTTTTGGCCTGTGCTACAATCTGCATGGCAATAACACGGTTGTCGGTTGTGCCACCTTTTATGTTTTTACCCGAAATGGAGTCAATAATAAAGGATAACCTCTTGCTGAGCGATTTGTTTAGGGTATCGGTGGCCAGTTTCTTTATATAGTCAAGCATTCCGGTTATGGGCATTCCTTCATAAAATCGGGATTTATCCTGAAGGCTCGCTGGCAGATACATATTTACCAATGAAATAATATTCGCCTTGTTTTTTTCGGCATCTTTTATGGCCTGCTTTTTTGTTGCAAGTAATTTATAAAATGCGTTCTTAAGAACAGTTGATTTTAAACCCGCAATGAACGAAGAATCAATGTCAGAAGTGGTTTTGCCGTTTAGTGCCGAAACATACTGACTCATGTAATTTAATACCGTTGCATAATGTGTTATCGAATCTTTATATTTATTATAATACTCAACGGTGTTAAACACGTTTTGCGAGCGGCCTCCTAAAGCAATTGAGCAGAGAATGACAATAACGGCTTTTTTCATTATGCGGATTTAAGAAGTGTGAAACTGATATTTCTTCAAATATAAACCTATTATTTAACGGAATATTTTTTGATTACGACATGGAGGTATTTAAAAAAGAGTGCCCGGTTATGAGCACCCTTTTTTGGTTTAAAAACGGATTAAGCAACTCCGAAGTAGTCTTTTACGGCTTTATAACCATTGTTGTACAGTT
>CALMNJ010000062.1 GCA_937868675.1 uncultured Bacteroidota bacterium
AAAAAACATTGCGGCTTGTAAAGGAGTGATGAAGGGCAACCTGCTTGCCTGAATACACTGATTTTAAGATTGCGTCCGCCCTACTCCAGCACCATGATTTCAACCCTTCGGTTGGCCTGCTCATCGGCCTCGCTGCGCTCGGGCGCTACTTTGGGGCGGCTGTGCCCAAAGCCCTTGTAGCGGAGCCGGGCCGCATCAATGCCTTTGTAAATCAGATAATCGTAAACGGCTTTTGCGCGGCCCAGCGATAAATTGGGCTGGTAGGTGTCGTAATCAAGCCCATCGGCCTGCCCGTCGGCACAACAAACATGTCCCTGTATTTCGATCCGGAGACCCGGATTTTCCTTCAGCGTTTTATACAGTTTTTCGAGCACGGGAATGGACGATTTAAGCAATACATGGCGGCCCGGAATAAAGCTGAGTCCCTGAAGGGTAAGGCTGTTGCCTTTCTCAAGTGCAGGCAGGTCAGGCGCTTCGGCCGGTGTTTCAGTTTCGCCCACCGTTTCGTCTGGCTGTGGGGGTTCTACCTGAATCTGGGCTTCGCCCAGTTTTTTCTTTCCATCCTCTGGTAATTTGGTTTTTACAGGTTGGGTAAGCACACAGGTTACATCCACCCGGCGTTGCGCTGGTTGCCCCAGCTTTGAGCCGGTTTCGGCCGAGGCCGCCTCGCCCCTGCCCTGGCTGCTTATGATGCGTATGCCACTGACGGCAGTTTTAATGATGTAATTTTTTACGGCATCGGCGCGTTGCTTCGAAAGTACCAGGTTGTAGGCTGGTGTAAACACAAAATCGGCATAGCCTGTAATGTAAACCGCCTCCACTTTTCCTTCATGCTTTGCCAGCATGGAATCAACCCGCGAAAAACCATTTAGCGGCTGCGTTTGGTTGAAGCCATAAAACAACGAAACCGAATCGCGCTGCTGTGCGCCCGCCACACGGCCCATTACCAGTAAAACAAAGGCTAATACGGCTTTTTTCACTGTATAAAATTAGTGAATACCGGCATAAAACAAACGGGTGTTAACTGAATTTAAACAGTGCTGTGTTGCAACAGCGTGCAGTGTGCCATGCCTTCGGCATCTAGCTCGCCTATCGTTACCAGTACACTGGTGTTGCAGAGGGCTTCGTTATACGGCGTTTTTACTTTTACGTAGTTTTGTGTGTACCCATGCAGGAACCCGTTTTTGTTTTCGTGCTCAAACAAAACCGTAAGTTGTTGCCCGGCCTGTCCCATATAAAAGTTCCTTAATTTTTTGGCTGAAAGAATGCGCAGCATTTTGTTGCGGCGGCGGCGTTCGGCCACGGGCACCACGCCGGGCATGTGAATGGCTTCGGTGTTTTGCCGTTCGCTGTAGGTAAACACGTGCAGGTACGAAATATCGAGGCGGTTCAGAAAATTGTAGGTTTCCAGAAAAAGTTCTTCGGTTTCGCCCGGAAAGCCAACAATCACATCCACTCCGATACAGCAGTGCGGCATGCATTGGCGTATGTTGTTCACGCGCTCCTCGTAAAGCTCGCGGCGGTAGCGGCGCTTCATGGCTGCCAGCAGGGTGTTGCTGCCGCTTTGCAGCGGAATGTGAAAGTGCGGCACAAAGCGGCGGCTTGTGGATACAAACGAAATAATTTCGTCTTTAAGTAAATTAGGCTCAATAGATGAAATGCGGAAGCGCTCAATGCCTTCCACTTCATCAAGCTCCTTAATAAGATCCAGAAAGGTGTATTCCCTGCGTTTGCGCGTATCGCCGTCAATCTCGCGGCCGTAACCAAAATCGCCGATGTTTACGCCGGTAAGCACAATTTCTTTTACGCCGGCGGCTGCAATTTTGCCGGCGTTGGCCACCACGTTTTCGATGGTATCGCTGCGGCTTTTGCCACGGGCCAGCGGTATGGTACAAAAGGTGCAGGTATAATCGCAGCCGTCCTGCACTTTTAAAAACGAGCGGGTGCGGTCGCCCAGGCTGTAGGCATCCACAAAAAATCCGGCTTCCGATATTTCGCAGTTATGAATGCGGGTGTGTTTGTTTTTTTCGCTCAGGTTAATGTAGTTGAGCAGCCTGAATTTTTCGGTAGCGCCCAGCACCACATCCACGCCCGGAATGTTGGATATTTCTTCGGGCTTAAGTTGCGCGTAGCAGCCAATAACGGCAATAAAAGCTTCGGGATTTTTATCGAGGGCGCCCCGCACCATGCTGCGGCATTCGCGGTCGGCATTTTCGGTTACCGTGCAGGTATTAATCACATACACATCGGCCGCCTCGGTAAAGGGCTTTTTCTCGAAACCATTCTCCACAAAAACGCGGGCAATGGCCGACGACTCGGAGAAGTTGAGCTTGCATCCGAGGGTGTGAAAGGCCACGGTTTTACCCTGAAAAGACATGGCCGCAAAGATAGGCAATTAAGGCAAACGGGTGGTTTATTCTTTTCCGGCATATTTTGAATAACTTCACTATGCGAATGAAACAAATGCTCACATGTTTTACTGTGGTAAGTTTGCTGTTTGTGCTTCCGTTTACAGGCAGCGGGCAGCAAAAGGAGTATGTGAAGAAGGGCGTGGCAAAGGATGCCAGAAACTATCTGGACCTGCTTCGTATTTTGTCGGACACGGCACTCTTTGAAAACCCGCAGGAGTTTCTGAATAAATTTCCATCAAAAGAAGCCTTTACCGAGGACCGGGATTTTGGCGCCAGGCTCGAATACAGGTTTCAGCCGGGATATTATGCGGGCTATTGGGTGCGGGCGCTGATGTTTAAGAACCAAATGGTAGGTTTCGATATTTATTCGGGAGGTATTGATTCTGTTTTATTTGAACGGATGCTGAAAGAGGAACCGCGGCTTTTGGTTGGAGCACACAAAATCAGGCCCAGGGGAGCGGATGTGTTTCATTTTGAAAATAAGGCCGGTATGCAAAGGTACAGGCTGGCGGTGGACCACCTGTTCGGAAAAACAGAGTTGCGCTACAGGCCCGCCGATGCGGAGCTGGCCAAAGAGTATGACCTGTTGATGGATCCATTCGATAACTATGAATACGGCTATCGCTGCGGATACGGTGGCTCGTTGTTGAAAGCACGCACGGCCATAAGGCGTCTTACTTTGGCCAACGACACCAGTGCCATCCGCGAGGTATTAATAAGCTGTAATCCGGCAGGGCGCGTGTATGCTATGGAAGCCATGCTGGCCATGTCGAAACTAAAAATGGTTCATTTAACCAACAACGACAAGCGCCGTATTTATCTGATTATTACCTCTCCCATTCTGATAAATACCTGCGATGGTTGCATTTCTTATAAGGATACGGCGGCAAAAATATACACCCTGCCCTTTGATTATAAACACGAAGAAGAAACGATAAGGGAGGAGAATCAGATATTGGAAGAAATGGGTTTACCTAAAAGAGGTGGGTATTAGGACATAAGCTCCGACTTTATTTTCTGCAATCTACCGTGACCCAATCAACAAAGGGATTCAGTAAATTATCGAAAGCCGCACCGGGCGCTTCGCAGAGCCTTAGTGCGCAAATCTGTTTTTTACCTGGTTGAATAATGGCATAATCTTTGGGATCAAGCAAAACGTAGTTGTATTTTTTGTTGCTGATTATTATTTCACTGTCCAGCTTTACCTCATAAACTCCTGTCATTTTAATACGTCCGCCAAGCCGGTGAATAGTGCCTGTAACCGGAAACTGGATTTGTGGAAAAGTGCCTTTCCGCAGCCTGCCAATTGAAACAAAGGCTCCCAGCGGCTTTTCGGCATTTAAAAACTTAAACAAATAATAAAGACCAATTGGCAGTAAGTTAAAGTAGGCGCTTAAGTTTCCTCCGTTTTTTAGCGAAAGGTTAAAGCCAATACCGAAATTAATGGAAGCCCCCGGAATTACTGTAGGCAAAAAAACATTTGCAAGGGGCAGCTCGCTGCTGTCGTAACGGGTGAGGTACAAGTTTGGAACCTGGAGAATAACCCAGGCATAAAAGAATCTATCATATCTACTATTGCCCCGGTAAAAAAGAAAAATGCCGGTAGAACCCACAAGCA
>CALMNJ010000063.1 GCA_937868675.1 uncultured Bacteroidota bacterium
ACACCTGTACGAAGAACAGAAAAAAGGCGGCGGCTTTATGCGCAGCCAGATACCGGCCTTCCGCCTGCCCGAAACCGTGCTGGACGAAGAAGTAAATTACGTGCTGGATTTGGGCATACACACCCACTTTAACCAATACGTGAGCAGCCTTAAAGAAGTGCTGGCCAAGGGCTACGACGCCGTGTTTGTGGGTACCGGCGCGCCTCGTGGCAAAGACCTTGACATACCCGGCCGCAAAGAAGCCAACGCCAGCATACACATTGGCATTAACTGGCTTAGCAGCGTAGCCTTTGAACATACCAAAAGCATTGGCAAGCGTGTTATTGTATTAGGTGGTGGCAACACCGCCATGGACTGCTGCCGCACGGCCCGCCGCCTTGGTGGCGAGCAGGTAAAAGTAGTGGTGCGCAGCCCCTTTGCCGAAATGAAAGCATCGCCCTGGGAAAAAGAAGACGCCCTGCACGAAGACATTCCGATTATTGATAACCACGTGCCCAAAACCTTTGTGGTGGAAGGCGGCAAACTCAAAGGCATGACCTTTGAAAAAGTAAAAGCCGTGTACGACGACAAAGGCAAACGCCAGCTGGTACCCACCGGCGAGGCCGATGTGTTTATTGAAGCCGACGATGTGCTGGTGGCCATTGGTCAGGAAAATGCCTTCCCCTGGATTGAGCGTGACCTGGGCATTGAATTTGATAAATGGGAACTTCCCGCCGTAGATAAAACCACCCATGCCAGCACCAACCCCAAAGTGTTTTTTGGAGGCGATGCCGCCTGGGGGCCTAAAAACGTGATTACTGCTGTAGCGCACGGCCATCAGGCTGCCATTTCGATTGACCTACTTTGCCAGGGCAAGGATTTGGTAAAAGACCGCCCATCGCCCATGGTAAATCTGGTAAGCCAAAAAATGGGCATACACGAGTGGAGCTACGACAACGAAGTGGTGAACGACACCCGCTACGTGGTGCCGCAGGCTGAGAAAGCACAGGTGCTGAAAAGCATTAAAAAAGAAGTGGAACTGGGATTTGATTTACCCACAGGTTTTAAAGAAGCCGAACGTTGCCTGAACTGCGATGTGCAAACCGTGTTTACCGAAACAAAGTGTATAGAATGCGATGCGTGTATGGATATATGTCCTACATCCTGCATCAGCTTTGTGGACAATGTTGAGGAGGAAAAAGACATGCGCAACACTTTGCGTGCCCCATCTTCCAATAAAACGCAGGATCTTTACGTGTCGGGTACATTAAACACCAAACGCGTGATGGTGAAGGACGAGAACGTGTGCCTGCACTGCGGCCTTTGCGCCGAGCGCTGCCCCACTTCGGCCTGGGACATGCAAAAGTTTTTTTACAACACCACCAAAGCATGTAAGGTTTAAGTGATTTACTGCGCCAGGGATGGAGCGGCCTGTATGAGCTCCTTTTTGTTCGCACTTCGGGTACCTCTGAGAGCGGACAAAAAGAGCGAGTAGCGACAGCCCGGCCGGGCGCCCAAAAAAATAAAAGTTATACAAAAATCAAATTTGCGAAGAAGTTAAAATAAAAGAATAACCGCGCACTGCGTTAGGGATTGTAGTGGAAGCGATGCGCTGAACTTTGCGTTATGTTTGTTGGGCGAGAAGGCGACCGAAGGAAGCCACCGCAGACCTACAAACATAGCAAAGGGCAAGCAGCGCTGCAACGAAAAGCCCGGCCCGCCTTTCGCGGGAACGCCCAAAAAATAAAAAAATAAACGCCCAAAAAAAATATAATTAGGATTCTGAATAAAATGAGTGAGATTAAGATTAACGATTTTGTGGTGAGGTTTGCCAACGTAAACGGAACCGGCTCGGCAAGCGCCAACTTTTTGTTTACCAAAGCCATTTTTAGAATGGGCATCCCCGTTACACCCAAAAACATTTTCCCGAGCAACATACAGGGACTGCCCACCTGGTACGAGGTGCGCGTGAGCGAAAAAGGCTACCTGGGCCGCCGCAAAGGCGTGGACCTGATGGTGGCCGTGAACCCGCAAAGCCTGATGCAGGATGTGAAAAGTGTGCGCCGCGGCGGCTACCTACTTTACGACAGCACCAAAAAGCTGCACGAGCAGTTTATTCGCGAAGACATAAACTACATTGGCATACCGCTGATGCAGATGTGCAACGAAACCTACAGCGACGCGCGCCAGCGCCAGTTGTTTAAAAACATCATTTACGTAGGTGCCCTGAGTGCCCTGCTGGATATTGAGTTTAAAGAATTTGAAGGCTTGCTGGCCGAACAGTTTAAAGGCAAGGAAAAATTAATTCCTTCCAACATACAAGCCCTTAATTTGGGCATTGATTACATTAAGAAAAACTACAAGTACCCGCTCGATCGTCGCGCCGACCGACTCTGCCATGCGCCGGAATGCGGCATCCGCAGCGGCCTTGCGTCTCGCAGCCACCTGAACGGCGACCGCATTATGATGGATGGCAACAGCGCCTGTGGTTTGGGTGCCGTTTACGCAGGCGCTACCGTAGCTGCCTGGTATCCTATTACTCCATCCACATCGGTAGTGGAAGCGTTTACAGATTACGCCCACGAACTGCGTGTGGACCCTGTAACGGGCAAAAACAATTTTGCCATTGTGCAGGCCGAAGACGAACTGGCCGCCATAGGCATGGTAATTGGTGCCGGCTGGAACGGTGCACGCGCCTTTACCGCCACCAGCGGACCGGGCGTGAGTTTGATGAACGAATTTTTGGGTCTGGCCTATTTTGCCGAAATACCAGCGGTGTTGATTGATGTGCAGCGCACGGGCCCCAGCACTGGCATGCCCACGCGTACACAGCAATCGGACGTGATGGAAGCCGCGTATGCATCGCACGGCGATACTAAACATGTTCTCCTTTTCCCCAGCACACCCAAAGAATGTTTTGACATGACGGCCGACAGTTTTGATTTGGCCGAAGGGCTGCAAACGCCGGTAATTATAATGACCGATTTGGATTTGGGCATGAACGACCATGTAACGGAGCCATTGGTATGGGACGATAAACGCGAATACAAGCGCGGCAAAGTTTTATCGGCTGAAGACCTTGAGAAGATTGGCAAATTTGGCCGTTATCTGGATGTGGATGGAGATGGTATTCCTTACCGCACCATTCCGGCCACACATCCTACTAAAGGTTCGTACTTTACCCGTGGCACCTCGCGCGACGAGTACGCAGTATATACTGAAGACAGCGATTCCTACAAGCGCAACATGGATCGTCTGCTGAAAAAATGGGAAACCGCCAAGGGCATGGTACCCGAACCACAACTGTATCAAAA
>CALMNJ010000064.1 GCA_937868675.1 uncultured Bacteroidota bacterium
GGCCGCGCTTAAATTCGTAAAAACAATGTTGCCGGTTATCCCCCCGGCGCAGGTAACAATAAATACCTTATAAAAACTATAATTAAACAAAACCATGGCAGCCGGCATCCCGGCTTTTCCGAAAAAGAACATACAGGTAATAAACACGGAAAGTATCTTTAAAAACTCGCCCATGAACCAAAATTAACAAACCAGACGTTTGACTTTTGCATTAATCCAGCCAATATAAGTTATATCTATCTAAGTTTTGCTAGCCCTCACCCCAATTGATTTATTTTACGTAATTTTACGCCCCGGTTAAAACAACTAAGATTTTCGATATGTCAACACAAACAGCAACAGCCCCGGCACACGAGCAGAGTATGTTTGAGGCTGTATTGGCCCGCCTTGATGAGGCTGCCAAACTAATGAACCTGAGCGACGAAGTGGCCCTGGTTTTGCGTAATCCCAGCAAACAGGTAAAAGTAAGCCTTCCGGTCATGATGGATTCCGGTAAAATACAGGTTTTTGAAGGATACCGCACCGTGCACAGCACCCACCTTGGCCCAAGCAAAGGCGGTATACGTTACGCTATGGATGTGAATGCCGATGAGGTAATGGCCCTGGCTGCCTGGATGAGTTTTAAATGCGCGGTCGCCAACCTGCCTTATGGCGGTGCAAAGGGCGGTATTAAACTCGACCCGCGCGCGCACAGTGTTGGTGAATTGGAGCGTATTACCCGTGCCTACGCTGTGGGCATGAAAGATGTGTTTGGCGTAAATAAAGATATTCCTGCCCCCGATATGGGAACCAGCGGCCGCGAAATGGCCTGGATACTTGACGAATTTAATAAGAACACCGGCGAAGACAGCCCTGGCGTTATTACCGGGAAACCGGTTGCCATTGGCGGATCGCTTGGTCGTGATGCAGCCACCGGCCGTGGTGTTATGGTAAATACGATGGCCGCCCTTCGCAAAATGGGTCTCGATCCAAAAAACTGCACCGCCGTGGTTCAGGGCTTTGGTAATGTGGGTTCACACGCAGCCCGCCTTCTTGCCGAACAAGGTGTAAAAATTGTAGGCATTGGCGATCAAAGCGCTTCTTATTATAATGAAAAAGGAATTGATGTGGCGTCAGCTATTGACCATTCTTCGAAAAACAACCGCATGCTCAAAGGGTTTACCGGTGCTACTGAAATTAAAACTCACGAACTGCTAATCAGCAAATGCGATGTTTTGGTTCCTGCCGCTCTTCAAAACGTAATCACAGTTGAGAACGCATCTAAGATACAGGCTAAACTTATTGTGGAAGGCGCCAATGGACCAACCACTCCCGAAGCCGACCCAATACTGAAAGAAAAGAACATTATCTGCGTGCCGGATATTCTGGCCAACGCAGGTGGCGTTACCGTTAGTTATTTTGAGTGGGTACAAAACAAGGCCGGCTATTACTGGACCGAAGAGGAAGTGAACACCAGGCATGATCAAAAAATGCTGATTGCGTTTGAAGAAGTTTGGCATAATGCCAGCAAATACAAAACATCCATGCGTATCGGTGCTTATATTACTGCCCTACAAAAACTTGAACAAGGTGTTAAACTGAAAGGCGCGTATTAATACAATATTCTGATTTTAAGGCACTTGAGGTTTAATTTGTTAAAATCCTCAGGTGCTTTTTGTTTTGAAAAAATTTTTAGATTTGCTAAGTCTAATTTAACAAATACGAAACATTGGAAGCAATATTGGTTTTAGCGGCTTACTGCATAGGATCGTTGGCTACCTCGGTGTGGATTGGAAAGAGTTTTTATCATATTGATGTAAGGGAGTTTGGGAGCGGTAATGCAGGTGCAACAAATACTTTCAGGGTTCTTGGTAAAAGGGCCGGTATACCGGTGCTTATTCTGGATATACTTAAAGGCTGCGTAGCAGTGGCTCTGGCTTATTTCAGTAAATACGAACCTGGCAGCTCAGGCTTCATTAACCTCGAAATTGGTTTGGGCGTTGCGGCGCTCATTGGCCATATTTTCCCGGTTTTTGCAGGATTCAGGGGAGGCAAAGGCGTGGCAACCTTGTTGGGAGTGGTGGTGTGTATAGCGCCTGCCGCCAGTGCACTGGCACTCATTGTTTTTCTGATCGTTCTTTTTAGCAGCCGCATCGTTTCCCTTTCATCCATGCTGGCCGGTGTTTCATTTCCGTTATTCCTCATATTTTTACTGGGCAACAGTAACCCTGTTTTAACGGTATTTTCGGTCGTGGTGTCGGCCCTGCTCATTGTAACCCACCGCAAAAACATCCAACGTCTGCTCAAAAATCAGGAAAGCCGGGTGAACCTTTTCGCCACCCGCAAATAACCGGGGCCGTTTAGCAATATTTATCGTCAGCCACCGTTGTGCCATTAAAGTCAATGCTTATTTTTGACTACGATGTTGAAACAACTCAAGTTTATACTTGCATTGCTTTTATGCCCTGTTTTGGGTTTTTCGCAAACAAATAAGGACGAAGATTACGCGAACGATAATGTACTCAGGTACGACGACTATATTTATAAACCTTATATACATACCGTAAAATTTTACGAAAGTTCGTGGGAATACAATCCGCCATTAATTTCGCTTTTTGGCAACGATCAACTATTGCTTAGTTTCGACGATCTGGAGGGCGAAAGCAAACAATATGCAGTAAGCTTTGTGCACTGCAACGCCGACTGGACACCCAGCAGCCTGATGACCACCGAGTACATTGATGGATTTCAGGAACTGAGTGTGCTCAACTTTTCGTTTTCACTCAATACCTATCAAAAATACACCCATTACGAGCTTATGTTTCCGCAGCCAGGTACCCAGCAAAATACCCGGTTCACAAAAAGCGGCAATTACCTTTTGAAAATGTACCTGAATGGCGATCCGGAAAATGTGGTGCTTACGCGCCGATTTATGGTGTTTGATACAAAAGCCTCGATTGGCACTGTGTTCAGGCCTGTGATGGGTGGCGGCGACCAGTTTAAGAAGCAACATTTTGATTTTACGATCACCGGGGTGAATTACGAAATTAATAATCCGTACAAGGACATGAATGTTGTGCTGGTGCAGAACAACCGCTGGGATAATGCAATTACAGATATTAAGCCTACGTTTCTGGGTAATAATGAATTTACCTATTCGCTTGATGATGCCAGTACCTTTAACGGGGGCAATGAGTTCAGATATTTTGATGTTCGCAGCACGCGCTTTTTGACCGAACGGGTAAAGGAAATTCTCCGCGACAATGATCTTAAATACCAGGTATATCTTCAGAACGACGAAATACGATCAACCAAACCTTACCTGTTTTACAACGACATTAACGGTAATTTCCTCACCAAAAACCGCGAATCGTTTGGCAACGACAATATTGAGGCTGACTATGTTTACGTACACTTTTTTCTGCCATACAATTTACCTGAAGGGAAGGGCAATTTTTATATCATGGGCAAGCTTACCGACTGGCGCATGAACAAACTTAGCAAATTGACTTATAACGAAACGCGGGGCGGATACGAAACCACACTTTATCTGAAGCAGGGATACTATAATTACATTTATGTGTTGAGTAATGATACCAGAAAAGGGGGCGACGAAAGCGTTACGGAAGGCAGCTATTACGATACTGAAAACGATTACTGTATTTATGTTTACCATCGCAAGTTTGGAACTTATTATGATCAGCTAATCGGAATTAAAAGGATAAACTCGCTGAAGCGGTAACTTTTTGATAATCAGACTAATTTATTAAACTAAACCTCTAAACTTAAACCGGGTGAGGCCCGCATTTTACAGGGAAGTTATTTGCCAGTATAGAATAAAATCCTATCTTTGCCATCCTTAAAAACAATAAGATGCCAAAAATGAAAACTAATTCCAGTGCTAAAAAGCGTTTTGCTTTAACTGGAAGTGGTAAAATTAAAAGAAAGCATGCT
>CALMNJ010000065.1 GCA_937868675.1 uncultured Bacteroidota bacterium
GGTTGAGGATAGGTATGTCAAAAAAGAAAAATGGCCCGGTAAAAAATCCTATCAGCCTGAGGAAAAACAGAAAAATCCGTTTGAGTATTGAAACACCTCCGAGTTCTTTTTGAATTGATTCCTTGCACTCTTTCAGGTATTGTTTTCTGAATGCGGCAGAACGCTGGTTGCTGTTGTGGTGGCGGAATCCGGCGAGGGTTGCCGTAGTGGTATAAAGTTTGGCGTGCCTGAAAAAGCGCAACCACAACTCCATATCACCCGCATACTTAAGTTCAGTATTAAAACGGGCGCCTGCCTTTTCCCAGAGTTCCCTTTTCCAGAACGTGGATTCCTGCTGAACAAACTGAAAATCGTACGTATAGTACCGGTACTTCGACCATCGGCCCCAGGGCAGAATGATTCGGCTGATCATGCTGCCCTTTGCCGTGTATTCCCGCGGAATACCCATTAACCAGCTGATATCACCGAACGTTTCAAAAATTTCGGCTACGGCAAAAAAAGCGTTGGGCACGTAAATATCATCCGAGTTGATCCAGGCCATAATATCACCGGTACATTTTGCGAACCCTTTTTGCAAGGCATCGTACTGACCGGCATCATTTCCGCTCACCCACCACGCCAATTGTTTTTCGTACTTCTTTATTATGTCGCAGCTGCCATCCGTACTGCCGCCATCCACTATAATGTACTCGAGGTTGGGATAGTTTTGATTCAATACCGAAAGAATTGTTTGCTCGAGGTACGCAGCCTGATTGTAATTCACCGTTACGATGGAAATTTTAGGATAATTGCCGGCTGCCATTGCAACAAAAATAGTTAATCCGTGCATACCAGAGGTCTTTTTGTTTTTACGGAAAAAACCATCAACTTGCGCACACAATGCCAAGGCTGGCCCACATCGTTAATCCTTTTTCGGCACCGGTTAACTCCGACCTGTATTTTGCGCAGCCCATAACCTTTGACAGTATGAGAAAAGCACGGGATGTAGCTGCCAGCACAATTGATGTGGAACTTCTGGCGGCATGTTTTCCTGAAGACCTGATACTTGTACCAAAAACATTCAAAGCGGTGAAGCCCCTTGAAAGGAGCGTACTGGATTTTAGTTCCTTCAAAAAACCATACAAACTGCCCCTGATAGGTGATATTTTGTCGAGGCTATACCACGAAAGCAGCGCTGAATACCTGATTTATACCAATGCTGACATTGGCCTTTACCCTGAATTTTATCTGCGTGTGCATGCGCTTATTCGCGACGGGCACGATGCCTTTATCATAAACAGAAGGCGGCTCCCATCGCGATTTATGAACGCGGAATATCCGGAGATCGTTAAACAAAAAGGCCGACCACATCCCGGCTTCGATTGTTTTGTGTTTCACCGGAGCATGTATCCCAAATTGAAGCTGGACGGAATCTGCATTGGAGTACCTTTTATTGAAATAGCGTTCTCGCAGAATTTATTTGCGCTCAGCAGTAAATTTAAACTTGTGTACGATGAGGTTTTGACCTTTCATATTGGCGAAGAAATATTTAAACGTCGTGCGCCCCGCGAATACTTTTTTTACAACCGGAAAAAATTTCATAAAATAGAATCAGCGCTGTTTGAGACAATGCGTCTTAAAAAATTTCCCTTTCAGGAAAACCCTTTCGTAACAAGGATTATGAAATACGCTTTACATCCATGTATACCCATCCGGTTGGTGATAAAACTCCTGTGGCGCGACCTGATAAAGGCAAAAAACAATTGAAGACTTACCGCGTTTACCTTAATACATCCCTGAATTTGTGAGTGGCCTCGTAAAATCCGGGTTTGGTTACGGAGTAATAAACAAATTTCCCCGATTCGTCTCCCCTGATTTTATAACCCAGGGCTTCATTAAAGCGAATGGCGCGAAGGTTGTTTTGTGCTATCTTGGCTTTTAGTTTTTCAAGCCCCAGCTCATCAAAAGCAAACTCCATCACAACAAGGGTTGCCGCTACCGGCACCAATGTGTTCAGGAATTTTTTTTCGCCAATGAATATACCGGCCTCTGCTTCCACTCCATCTGCATTTTTTAAATTTACAACGCCTGCTTTTTCGCTGCCCTGCGATATAATAAAATAATAATCGCGCTCAGCATCCAACGTATTATACCAGGTTTCCTGCATCTGTTCATCAATATGGTTTTGGTACTCCATCGCCGTTCTTACATGCGTGGCATTACGCCATTGTCTTACCATTTCAAGATCGGAAACGGTCATTCGGTTCAGTTCGACACCATACTTTTTGATCTGCATCAGAGCTTGACCTTAATGGCAAAATGTGGTTTTTTAACCCGCGCCGAGTAAAGCCGGTTAATGTATATGCCCATAATACTGATACCGGCCAGAATGAGCGAAACAGCAATGACAATAATGATTAAGAATCCCAGACCCTGACCAAATACAAAGTGTCTGTAAATATAATAACCGGCCAGTGTAACAGCCGCCACTGACCCCATGATACAAAGGGCAATCATGATTTTTAGCGGAGCGGTGGTATATAAAAAAAATAACCTGAACGCTATGAGAAATAACTGAGTAAGCGAATACCCCGAATCCCCCTCTGATCGTGGATTACGCTCCACCTCTACAAAGGACGTATTAAAGGTGTACCACGAAATAACCTGATTAATGAACAGATGATCCTGCGAATGATTACGGAGGTGTTCGGTAATATTTCGGCTCAGTAACCGGATGGAAGAACCAATGTTGGAGCCGCCTTCGGTTTTTCTGAAAAGCAGTTTAATAAG
>CALMNJ010000066.1 GCA_937868675.1 uncultured Bacteroidota bacterium
ACAAAAATTGCAATTAACGGATTTGGCAGAATTGGCCGTGTTTTTTTGCGTAACGCCATTAACCGCCCCGAATTGGATATAGTGGCCATAAACGACCTGGCCGATGCTGCAACATTGGCACATTTATTTAAATATGATTCTGTGCACCGGGCATTTCCAGGAACGGTTCAGGCCGAAGGCAGCGATCTTCTGGTAAATGGAAAACGCATCCGGGTGGTGAATTCAAAAGATCCTGCTGCATTACCGTGGAAGGAACATTGTATTGACATTGTGATTGAAAGTACCGGCCATTTTCTGGATGCAAAAAGCGCCCAATCGCATCTGAACGCTGGTGCCAAAAAGGTGATTCTATCGGCGCCCGCCAAAGACGATGGAATTAAATCCGTGGTACTTGGGGTGAACGACGCTATTCTTGATGACCATGATGTGATTGTGTCCAATGCCAGTTGCACAACAAATTGCGCGGCTCCCATGCTCAAAGTACTGGATCAGTTTGGCATTGCTGATGCTTACATAACAACTGTACATTCTTACACCAACGATCAGCGGATTCACGACGCGCCTCACAAGGATCTGCGCCGGGCAAGGGCCGCAGCCGTCAGCATTATCCCTACATCTACCGGGGCTGCAAAAGCCATTACCAAAATATTTCCGCATCTGGAGGGTAAAATCGGAGGCTGTGGAATGCGTGTGCCTGTGCCTGACGGTTCGCTTACAGACATTACCTGCGTTCTTGAAAAAATTCCGACGCCAAAACAAATCAATGATGCGTTTAAAAGAGCTTCGGAGAATGAACTCAAAGGAATATTGCAATACACCGAAGATCCCATTGTTGGTGTGGATGTGATAGGCAACCCGCACAGTGTGCTCTTTGATGCAGAGTTTACCAGTGTGGTGGGTAATCTTGTAAAAGTAATTGGCTGGTACGACAACGAGTGGGGCTATAGCAACCGGCTGATTGATCTGACCTTGAAAATGGCAGGAAAGCAGTAGTGAAAAAAGCGACTGAACACAATTTGCTGTATAAGTAATTTAGCAAATCTCACCTGTCTGTTCTCTTCCAATCGTATCAGGTAAACGCCTTTTTGTAAGTTGTTGATTGGAATGCTGTTTTTTTCATGTTCCATAAAACACTTCAAGACACATTACCACAACCATCAAACAAGGTGAAAATTCCATTTGGAAAACCATCAGGTTAATGGGCTGTCAAAAAAGGCGAAGAACAACAAGTAAAATAATTCGGATTTCAGCTTAAAATTCAAACGTGATTTGCCCGTCGCCATCCATAAAATCCTTGGCGTTGTCGCGGCTCAGCTTTTCCATAGCCCGGCGATGCAGCTCCACCGGCGAAAGCCCGGTTTTTTCCTCATGACCTTTGTCCTTGGCCAAAAATTTGCGGGCGGCTTTTATTTCTTCAGGCTCCTTCAGATTTATTTCCCTCACCTTGTAATTGGTGAGCTTTTTGCCTTTGGCTTTCATGTTCACCAGGGGGCTAAAGTCTATCATCTTCACCGTTTCTTCCGGAATTTCAACCCCCTTTTCTTTTGCAAACCTGATCTCGACCACAGGATTGATCTGGCTGGTAACCAGTTCCATGCGCGATTGCTCGTGTTCGGTAATAATGATTGTTTTATTCGTTGTTACCTCGGGCTCAAATCGTTTTGTAAAATACGATCTGCTTTGTCCATCATAGTATACACAGGTTATTATCTGGTGCGGGTAAAATTTTTCGATGAGTACAATGTCTTCGTCAAAATGATTGAGAACATCGTAAGTGTACATTTTAAGGAATCCTTTTTCAGTGATGGTAAGTATTTTTTCGTCTCCGCTAAACTTGCCAAGATAGGTTCCTTTCTCCTCCTTGCTCAGGCGGTGTGTGGCCTCATCAAACCAGTAATCCTCGCCTTCCAGCGTGGATTCTCCTTTTTGCTTTAGCGACACGCGGTTTACCGAGTATTTTGTTACGATGTTGCCTACCGCACCGCGCGATTTTATTTCCATTTCCGCAAAATCCACCGGTAATTCTGTTTTGCGCAAACCGGCTACCTGCCGCAGGTGTATCGTGACTTTTTCGCTTTCGCCGTTGGGATTTACCGTAAACCAGTAAACGTTCGAGCCAGGCGTACCTTTGGTAAGGTCGTATTCCTTGTCGCGCGTTACACCGGTAACATTAAAACGCTTCATAAACGTGATGCCTTTAGGGCCATCGCGGTAAATCATGTTATAGGTGGTGCGCTCGTCGTTCTTTTTGAAAACGGCAACATGAATAATGTCCTTGCCCACAAATACCTTGTCGGCGACCTTAAACACTTTCATTTTTCCTTCTTTTGTGAAGGCGATAATATCGTCAATGTCCGAGCAATCGCAAACAAACTCGTCTTTTTTGAGGCCCGTACCAACGAAGCCTTCGGTCCGGTCAACATATAGTTTCTCGTTGGCCATTACAACTTGTGTGGCCACAATGGTTTCAAGCTGCTTGGTTTCGGTTTTGCGTTCGCGCCCTGCACCGTATTTTTTTTTCAGATTCTTAAAATACTCCACGGCATAATCCACAAGATTTGCGAGATGATTTTTTACAGCGGCTATTTTTTCGTCAAGCTCCTTCATTACCTCTTCGGCTTTAATGCTGTCGAAACGGGTAATGCGGATCATTGGAATCTGCGTGAGTTTTTGAAAGTCTTCGTCGCTTATCGGACGCAGCAGTTTTTTGCGGTGAGGTTTAAAACACTCGTACAGGTATTCAAAAAGCGTTTCCTTATTAGAGTACTTTTTAAAATCAATGTACATTTCCTCCTTAATGAATATTTTCTCGAGCGATGCGAAGTGCCATTTTTCCTCAAGTTCGTTTTTTTCGATTTCAAGCTCGCGCCGCAGCAGTTCAAGCGTTTGCTGTGTTGATACGCGCAATATTTCGCTTACACCAATAAACTTAGGCTTTTCATCCTCAATAATACAGGCATTGGGTGAAATGCTCATTTCACAATTGGTAAATGCGTATAAAGCATCAATTGTTTTGTCGGGTGAAATACCAGGCTGAAGATGAATCAGAATCTCTACATTTTCTGCCGTATTATCTTCAACTTTTTTGATTTTGATTTTGCCTTTGTCGTTGGCGGCAAGTATTGAGTCAATCAACGAGCCGGTTGTGGTACCAAATGGGATTTCGGAAATAACGAGCGTTTTGCTGTTCAGTTCTTTGATGCGGGCGCGGATTTTGATTTTGCCACCGCGCATGCCATCCTTGTAATCGCTGAAGTCGGCGATACCTCCCGTTTGAAAATCGGGATAAATGCTGGCTTTACGGCCCCTTAAAATCTGAATAGAGGCGTCAATCAGCTCGTTAAAATTATGCGGAAGTATTTTGCATGAGAGACCAACGGCTATGCCCTCAACCCCTTGTGCCAGTACAAGCGGGAATTTGGCAGGCAGCGTAATTGGTTCCTTGTTGCGACCGTCGTAGCTGAGCCCCCAATTGGTGGTTTTAGGGTTGAACACCACCTCGAGGGCAAATTTGGAGAGGCGGGCTTCAATATAACGTGGGGCCGCCGCCGAATCGCCGGTAAGCACATTCCCCCAGTTACCTTGTGTGTCAATTAAGAGATCTTTTTGCCCCATTGAAACCAAAGCATCTCCGATGCTGGCGTCGCCATGAGGATGGTACTTCATGGTGTTGCCAATGAGGTTGGCCACCTTATTGTAGCGGCCATCCTCAAGCTCCCACATGCTGTGCAAAATGCGCCGTTGTACAGGCTTTAGTCCATCTTCAATCGCCGGAACAGCGCGTTCCAATATCACATACGAGGCGTAGTCAATAAACCAGTTTTTGAACATGCCGCTCACGTGAGCCACATCCAGTTCATTGTGGTTTTCGGCTTCGTTGCCTTCAAAAACAGAGTCGCTCATTTAAAAATCAAAATGCAAATATATGCTTAGCCCTTCAAAATTATGGGAAATAGGGCCGGTTTTAAGAACAAATTGGGCCTGAGATATTCACAAAAGCGGCTTAATAAATGAAAAATTAATGATAAACCTAGTATGCAATGGAAAGTGCAGCAGGTGGTTGTTAAATCAGAGCTCAGTAAACCAGCACTTTTCGTTTCAAAAAGAAGAGCGCCTCGGCTAGTTTGTTTTTGAGTTTGGGGTTCTGGTATGCATTAAGTCCGGCCTTGTCCATACTGTTGGCATAGCCATATAAATCACTTACCTGGGTTTTGTATATTACTTCACCGCTTTTGTTTTTGAGTTGAAGGTTTATAGTAAGGGCCGCTAACCTGATGTTGTAATTAGATGTTAGCACATCACTGCTCACATCCTCGTGTGTGTCGGCCACCGACTCGATTATAAAGTCAGCTTCCGAAAGCTTGTCGGTGAGACGCACTTCCGGGCCCGAGAATTTTTGCTGAATCATGTTCTCAATACTATTGGAGCCAGATTCTTTTCCAAGATTTTTCTCAACCGAATTTATATAAACGTTGATGTTACTTACGTTGGCCTGCACTTTTAGCGATGAAGTTTGTATGAATTGCCTTAGCAGAGCAATACCGGCCTTGCCAACTGAATCAGTACCCATCAGCGTTTCGATATCAGGATTAAGGGCAAAGGAAACATACTGATTTACAGGCTCTACAGAGTTTGCCTTCACCTGGAGATCACCGGTATTATTGGTGGTCGTTTTTTCGTTGATTGTAATTTTTTCGTCCTCACTCTTTATTAGCATTGGAAAATTTTTCAGAAAACCTTTGCTGCTTAACTCCAGTTTATAGTTCAGAGGGGCGTACACGGCCTGGTATGGCTTAAGGGACGGAATTTCTTTTTGAGGAGCTACCACAATGGATTGCAGCTGACGCTGAATAAGGCTTGTGAGGTCAAACACGTTGTTAATGCCCCCGCTTTGCTGAGGATCAAACACAATTTCTTCGTTCAGGTATGGGGTAAGAATACCAAAAGCCTGAATTCGTTTTTTAAGTGAGGAGGAAAAGTCCTGACTTTTTTCGTCGTTGAAGCTTGCCGCAATAAGGTTTGCAGCTTTTGTAATGGTTTGCTGTTTTTTACGCGCCTTTTGGTTGGCATATTCCTGTTTGTCCAGCTGATAATAAACCCAGTATTGTTTGTCGTTTTCATACGAATCAACAAGCGTGTAGCCCTCAATGTTGTCGTTGCTGGATAACTTTATCAGGGAATTAAAATTTTCATTGAAATTATTGTTGTTTTGCACGGTGTAAAGTACCGAGTTGCTCGAAATGTCTACCTTGATTTCGGAAGCAAGATCATAAAGAGCATTTTTCTTGGCCTCCATCTGGTAGCCGTTTCCTTTATTTTTTTCTGCAAATCCAATACCAACGTATTTAAAACCGCTGTTGGGCCGGCCGGTAACCCAGGGCGGTGCAGGCTTAATATCAGGTAAAGGCTGCTGTGCAGTTGTTTCCTGCCTGCTTTTACAGGACGCCAGAAAGGTAAACAGAATGGTTATGTAGAGCAGTTGTTTCAATAGATTTTATTTCATGATACTTAGCGTACTTATAAACTGACTGATGTTTGTTTTGTAGGCCTCGCTCTTAAGAAGCTCCATGTCCTTTAAGTTGTTTCTGGCGCTAAACAGGTTGCGCCAGCCTTGCGGGTTGTAACGCGCCAGCGGTGCGGTTTGTTGCGGATTGTAAGGGAACAGGGAATTGATACTTCCGCGCAGCGGGGTAATGAACTCCTGAAACTCAATGGCATCCATACTGCGTACTGTATTTGTACGCTGGTCAATTATCTGGTTTGTGTAGGCGTTAATAATCCGGTATTTAAAGTCATATGAAAATGAGCGTTGCCCGCGAACAAGATTATAAGCAATCGGATTGTATTCCGTAATCACTAACGTGTCATTCTTGCGCGTGGTTGTTTCCTGATAGCCGCGCATTGATGTTTTACTGAGGGCCGGACTGTACTCATTACGGCCGGTTACATCAAACACATAAAAATAATCGGCGCCTGTAGCTTTGCGCACTGCCTGTATCAAATCAACATTGCTGCTTTGATTAAAATCGGTGGCGTTGCTATGCACATTTTGAAACGGGGTATTGTTAATGATTTTTGCTGACCCGCCGCTTTGAATGGCTGCCTGACTGAAATTGGTAAATAAAAACTGCTCTATATCCCGGTCTCCGTTTCCACCGGCAGAATTTGGTTCAAAAAGAATAAACGTTTTGTTTTGCTGACCACTGGCAAGCTCCAGCAGATCGCGCGTGTCTTTATAATTTTCAGATTTGGATTGAATGTTCTGAAGATTTATCAGCGCTCCGGCATAATTTTTTGCTTCCAGATTGTTCACCGCAGTTTGATAAAGAGGTTCGCAGGTGGCAATTATTTTTAGCTGGCCAATGTTTTTGTATGATTTATTGTACTTTTCAACTTTTGAAATAAATCCAAGCGCTTCTCCGTATTTTTTTTGAAGCACTAAATCGTTGGCCCGGGTATAGTTTTGTAAACAATATTTTTCAATGGTTTGCTGATAGTCTTCCTCATAGGCTTTCGGATAATCCAATGAAACGTCCAGAGCCGACGATTTGCTACAGAATTCCTTCAGGCGCTCATAGCTTGACATTGACTCCTCCAGTTGCTGTGTGTTGTAATTGCGGAAAAACTCAGAGGCCATGTTTGAAACATGTTTCTGGCCCACATCGCGCAGTTTAATGCGCGCCTCTACATTGGTAGGCTTACGTTGCAGAGATTCGAGGTAATATTCAGCCGCATCGTTCACAAGCCCCTGTTTTTCCAGTCGTTCTGCGGCCTTAAAGTATTTTCTCGAGCCGCTGCACGAAGCCATCAGCAACACGGTGGCAAGGATTATGTAAATACCCGGTTTCAATTTAAGGTAAAAAAAAGAGCATCTTTTTTTAAGATGCCCTTTTCTGATTTAAAGGATTATTTGCCTTGTTGCTCGTCGGACAACTTTTTCATTTCAGAGTCGAAAATCTGCTGGAATTTCATTTTGTCATAGTCCAGTTTCAGTTTTGCGTCATTCGAAATTTTGGCATCAAGTTTTTCGTAAACTTCTTTTTTGTTGGCTGCAATGGCTATCCAATAGCTGTATGAGTTATCCGGTTCT
>CALMNJ010000067.1 GCA_937868675.1 uncultured Bacteroidota bacterium
TATTGATATGCTGCTGCCAGATACAACTTACAATCACGGCGAGAGTGTTTCGGACATGAACATCTGGCGTAAAAGAGCCTGGGAAACCGTTCCTTGCCTTGATGAGGGTAAAATTCCGGCGCTTGTAAATGCAGTGAAAGAATCAGGTATTTCCGTTACACCTACCAATTATTTTTTCTTTTCTTCGTTTGGCGACAGTTGCAGCGCCGATCAATACAGACAAAGACCGGATTTTGGATTTATTCCGCCCGAAATTGAAAAGGAACGGTGGGATGTACGCGATCATTACTGGAACAAAGCTCCGCTAAAAACAAGTCGCATGCGTTATATCGCCCTGCGGAAAAAAATAACGCTGGGGCTCTGGAAGGCCGGCGTTAATTTGATGGCGGGGTCGGATTCACCGGAGTGGTTTCTGGTGCAGGGGTTTTCTATTCACGACGAACTGGAAACGTTTGTGGGTTGCGGGTTGAGCACCTTTGGGGCACTGGAGACAGCCACTATAAACCCGGCCCGTTATCTGAGAATTGAAAATACCAGCGGAACTATAGAGGTAGGGAAAGATGCCGACATGATTCTGCTGGATAAAAATCCGCTGGATGATATACGGAATACCCGAACGATTGTGGGAGTATTTAAGGGTGGCAAATATTATTCGAATGAGGCGCTTAAAAAAATGCTTGATGAGGCAAAACAAACGCTTAGTTCCGGTTGATAGTATTGGTCATGTCATTCCGGAGCAGTTGTTCGAAATGCGCCTCAAAATGCGTTTGGCCACATCAAGCTCTTGCTGTTTTATACCTTCCAAAGCGAGTTTCCGGTTTTGGCTTACAACGGTACCGATTTTGGAAATAGCTTTTTGGCCGGCTTCCGTTATTTTAAGGGTAGCCCTTCTTCCGTCGAGTTTATGATTATGGCGAATGATCAGTTTTTTTCGCACCAGCAGATCAATAATACGTGTTACCGATGCATTGTCTTTGAAGACTGAACTGGCAAGCTCTTTTTGTGAAATGTCGGGATTGTCGCTCAGCACTCTTAACAAAAGCCATTGATCAATAGTAATGTCGTGACCCAGCTTTTTAATGCGCGCCTGTGCAAACTGGCGGTAGGATTTTATGGCCCTTTCGATGTGATAAAATATAACGTCGTCAAGAATTTCCATGTTTTAAAATAGCGTTAAATCCGGAATTGAACAAATTTCTCATTTTACCGCTACTATTCTGTCGTTATACCTGAAAAGAATTTTGCTTGGCTGGTTAAAGCGTTACAATAATATTAATCAGTAAGAAACGCTTAATCTGTCACAATACATTGTTAGCGTTTTAAGTTTATTTTCGGTACGAGTTAAGGAATTTAGCCAGTAGCGTAATGGTGCTTAACACCGATCCGCCCAACAGCAGAATCTTGTCAAAATCTGCTTTGTACAGATAAATAAGCGCAACCAGTAAACTAACGGCGATGATAACCAGCGGCATCCGCCAGCGCTCAAAAGTGCCTTTGCTTTGTTCCTGTTTTCGTGTTTCATTATAAATCTCGTTGCGGTTTGCGCTTAGCACATATTTTCTGAAACTAAAATTTACGGCACTGAGTCTTCCGGTCAGCGGATCGGCAACAACCAGTCCTTTTTCGATCAGGCGAAGCATGACGTCTTTGTTTTTATAATTGACAAACAAATCGGTGCAAAAATCGGCCAACACAAATTTTTCTGTGTCTGTAAGCCCCATCCATAAATTGGCATATTCTTTTTTGTGCAGTTCTGCGTTTTGAATGTGAATCAGCTTAATGGTTTTATACGCTGGTATGGCATCCAGATTCATTTTATCAAGGCAACCGGTGTTTTGGGAAATTTTTCCGAATGCCTCATTTTTTTGCATTTCGAGCAGCTTCTGTCGGGTAAAAGGCGGTTGTATAATGGATTTATTAAAGAATTTATTATCCAACCGGGTACCGCAGGCATTAAAAAATTCTGAAAGCTGGAAGTGGAAAAAGCGGTGCGAATAATAGTAAACCGCAACACGAATAAGAAGAATTAATAGTAACAGCCAGAAAAGAAGGTAAATAATATCCTCAGCACCGCCCGGATTGTAAAGGGTAGGGCCCACATCATCGTAGCCCTCTGTTTTTTTCAGGTAATCAAAATCGGTGCTTTCGAGAATTTTTTTAGAAGGCTGTTCAAATAAATGGGTCAGGCCGAAGAAGTTTTTTTCGAGGTTCCAATGAGGGGAGGTACCGTTATGTGTTTCCGAACGCCGTTCCATGGAATAATTGTAATTGTTAAAGTTCCCGGTTTCAATGCGATAAACCGTAATGATAATGATGGATGGTACCAGCAGGTAGTGGTAGTACATGACACTTGAAATAAAGGGTACATACCATTTCCATTTTTTCTCTTCGTGCACGGTTTCTGTATTTAGTTCCTGTTTTTTAACCGACATTTTTCTTAAGAGCAGAATAAAACCAAAATGTAAAACAATCATGATGGAGAGAATGAAAGCTCTGTTTTCACTGCCATACAACAGCCATGCAAGCAATGCACCCAAAATAATACAGGCAGCCAGAGATATAAACAACCAGGAGCCAAAAAACCGGCCGTTTTTGTAGGCAACCACGCGCTGTGATAAAAGAACGAAATTTATAAACGCCAGGTTAATACCTGTTGCCATGGCGAAAAACACCGCATGGCGGCCATAAACAAAAAGCATACCGGTGGCAAGGGCAAAACAAGCCAGGTTGAACCATGTTAAAAAACGGAACTCTTTTTTGCGGCTTCGGTCGGGTAAGAGCCAGTTAATGTGAGTCTTGGAGAAAAATGAAAAATTGTTATAGTTGAACACGACCGAATACAGGAACACAAGTAAGGTAATGCCAAACCCGTAAGATAGACCAATTACAAAACTATTCAGTATGCCGGTGATGCGGAGGTCTTCTTCAAAACTCATGTCGCGGTAAGTGATCAGGTATAGTGGACTTCGTTTTACTGAACTGCCGGCATTATAATTGAAGGCTTTGGCAAAAAACCTGCAGGGATTGCCGTTATACTGTAAATCAAAAAACACGCTGTCCTCTCCACGCAGTACCCTTAGCAGCGATGCGGGATGCGACATTACATTGTACGGGTTTTCGCTTAAGCGTTTTTCGCGAACACTGTGATAAATGGTTTTACATTCTTTGTTTACGCACATGTATCCGAAGCCTGTTTGTGGTTGCACATTAAAGCCAGGCAGGTAGCCAAATCCCTGTATCTCGTTTCCAGGCACGTTTGTCTTTTTGGCATAAATAATCATGAACTTATTGGTTGATCGGGAGTAAACCGCCGAGAGGGCCTGTTCGTATTTTAATTCCGGATTAAGCAGCGCCTTCACGTAGTCGCGGTCCGAAAAACCAGTGCGCGGTGTGAAATTGTGTGTTTGGGTAATTTCTCTGGTGAGATTGGCATTTTTGTCGAAATGAAACATTATTTCAGGAACCTTTGCCAGATTGGTGGGTGGCAGTTTTTTCTTTAATGAGTCAATATCCACATACAGTGTACTGCCGAATGTTTTTTCTGATTTATTTTCGAGCGTTTCAGCGCTGGCTATCTGTTTTTTTAGGTCCCGCTCAAATTCCTGCGTTACTTTTGTATGGAAGGTTACCAGATTGTCATTTATATCAAGCTCCCGAACGGTTTCGAGATGAGTTGAAAACAGGTAGAGCGTAACAATAATAATACTAAAACCAATACAGCTGGTAACACTTATCAGATCAAGCTGCGTAACACTTTCGTGCCGGCTGCTGATGATGGGCTTCAAAAGAGGAACACTCAGGAAGAGTAAAATCACAATGATGGTGCAGATAAGTTTGCCCCTGCTGCTGGTGCCGCGCGCTTCTTCTTCAAAGCTGGCTTTATCAATGGCACCTACAATAACAAATTTGGAAGTGGTGTAGGGCAGGGTGTAAATGCGGCTGTAAAAGCGCTTATCTGAAAAGTTAAACTCAACATATCTGCTGGTGGCAGGGCTCAGCATAAGTGTGTCAATTTCGTGCCAGTCGAGGCCATTGTTGATGATGAAGTCAGGGGCAATAGCTTCGTTTTCCCTGTATTTATAGTTCCTGTTAGTATAAATAGCCCAGTAGGGGAATTGTGATCCGTTCTTTAATCTGTCAACCACTTCGGTAATGGGTGCAGAACGGGTTGTTGTAAAAATGGAGGCATGGGTTTTGTTTTTTAATGAATGAGTTTCAATAACCCGGCGCTGGTAAACAGAATCCTTCTTTACGCCCAATGAATCGGTATAAATACGGTCAATGAAAAGGTCATCTTTGTCACTGCTTTTTTGCTTAAAGATATCGCCAGCCTGGTTGGCGTAGTCTTTTAGGGTTTTGTCCAGG
>CALMNJ010000068.1 GCA_937868675.1 uncultured Bacteroidota bacterium
GTATCTTTTTTTTACTGGCTTTAGCATGATTACTGTTTTAATTGTTTAGAAGACCTGCTCTTCCGCAATTGCGGAAGAGCAGAGTGTTCTTTTTTAGATTAAGGCGTGGTGATTGTTCCGTGCAGACCCACGTAAACATGTGTCTTAGCATCCAATCCATCCATTGTTCCGAGTTCGATTGTTGTCTCGATCAGAATATCGTCGTGGATAAGACGCGGATTAGCCAGTTTGTAATACCCCATCGGGATTTTGGTGTTGTTCCTCGTTTTGAACACGCCCATGCTGGTTTCAGGTACAATGACCTTCTTGTTCGCTTTCAGGCTGAACTCTCCTGTGGCAAGTGCCGGAAAGTTCTCAATGCCGTCATAGTTCGCTGCCATGATCTTGTCCACAGTCAGGTCAGCCGGTACACCGGCCAGAACATAAATACCGCTCACCAGCAAGGCTTGGTTCTTGGGCAGGCGGGCGGAACTCAATGCGTTGATACCAATAGTCTTTGTGTCCTGTGTCTCGAACAGCTTAATCGTTTTGCTCGCCACTTTCTTGATCGAGTATATCACAGTGTCAGCAAGGCGCAATTCGCCCTTCGCCAAACCTTCTTTAATGTGTGCAGGCAGTTCACTGAAATGTTTTTCCATCTCAGCTCTTGAACCCCGGCTTGGTCCGCCGGTGCTTGCAAGCTTGTTAATCGTCTTCTGACGTTTAACCGGGTTCATACTTTTCAAAGCGCCGAGCAGATCGTCTCCATCAAGCCCTTCGATTCCCAATAGTGCGCCGACGTTATTGTATTCGTCGAGGCCATCTAATCCATCAATGTCTAACATGATTTTTGTTTTTTGGTTTTAGTTTTACTTTTTTTATTTTCTCTTTTTTCATTTAAAAAGGAGCGTAGCTTTCCTTGTCCCGCTATTTTTCTCAAATAGGAGTTTGCGTAATTGCGTTATGTTTGCAGGAACTTAAGTAGGGCTACAACCCTTTATTGGCAATACTTTAGAAGATTTTTTCCTCCACACCTGAAACGTCCTCGTAACCCCCTGAGACCTCCTCATTGGAGCCTGAGACTTCTTCGTTACCCTTCATCTGCCTTTGCTCCATCAATTCGCTGCTTCGCCTGATCTCGTCTTCGATTGCTTCCAGAGTACCCATGTTCAGCTCGTTGCCGGGGTATTTGAAGTATTGGACTTCTCCAACTTCACCCAGCCCGTTTGTGCTTTCACCCTTTTTTGGTTTGATGAACTTATCAACGTAAAGACGGTGTTTCAGATCCTGACCAAATTCCTTCAGTCCGCTTTTGAATTTTCCGGCAAGGGTTTCATCTGTCCCTTTCAGGCTTTCAGCGGTAGCTATACCACCGCCTGCGGTGATTCCTACGCCGAGGTTCACAAGCCGTTTGGAATCGAAATAGTGTCCTGCTGCGATGGTCCCGATGCCCAACAGGAGGGATGGCCTTCCGATCTTCTTTCCAACGATCGCCCCGCCCAGGGCAATAAGCGTAGTTTTAATACCTTCGATGCCGCTGTTCTTTATATCGCCTTTGGTTTCGAGTTCGCTCAGTAGCGCCAAGATTTTTTCTTTCCTGTTTGTTGCTGTTAAACTGTTGCTCATTTTTTCTATTTTTTTGTTTTGCTTTTTGTTTACTGTTTATTTTACATCAGCGCAATCACAGATTGCTTACCATAATTTTCACCACCTCCTTTCCGTGATTTTCGCCGTTTCTTTCTCGGAACACCATTGACCGGTGCAGGCTGGGTAATCAGTTGTTGTTCGGGTTTGGGCTTACTGGCATAATGGCTGATGACTAACACGGTTGTTGCCGTCGCAGCCAGTATTCCGACCGGTACAAGCCACTTCTTGTTTTTCTGGTAGAAGTTCTTTATTCCTGCGCCTATACCAGCAAGTCCGCTTGTACTTTCTTCTTCTGGCTGTTCCTCTGAAGTTTCTTGCTGTTCTTCTTCGGTTGCAGCAGGGAGATTTTCTTCCACAGGCGCTGGCAGGTTTTCGGTTTCAGTGCTTGTTTCTTCACCGCTTTGTTCAGGCTGTTCCTGACTTTCTTCATTTTCTGCCGGTACGTTTTCTTCGGCTGCCTGTGATTGCTCTGAGCTTTCGCCTCCGTCTTCCTGGCTGGCTCCTTCTGGGGCTTCAGTTTTATTCTTCTTTTTAAACAAACCCTTTCTTTGTTTGGGCTCGCCGGATTTTTCTTTTGCAGGAAATAGTGGCCCGACAGATTTAAGAATTGCAGCAAGGGTTGCCATAGTCCCTGATGCTGCTGTGATCGCTGCCGCCGTAGCTGGCTCACCCAAACCTTCCACACCTTCAAACCCTTCAAAGGCTTCCATTCCGGTTACAAACTCATCCTGGTAAATTGCACCAAGTAATTCTGACATTGGGGTATTCACTCCAAGACCGTCCAACCCGTCTGTGCCAGCTACTTCATGGTTGCGGTTGCCGTGCCCGGTTAGTATTGCCTTGCGAAGGTTTTCAGGCTTGCCGCCCGCACCGTAAAAAATCTTTTCTGTTTTGGCAAGCACCTCCTTTACCTTGTTATACTTGCTCATGTCCATGCCTTTTGATTGGGCAAACTCAGGGCTTGCATAGCCCCATTTTAGTTTTTCTGCTACCTTCAGAAGGTTCAGCTTCATTGAGGCAAGCACTCCAGCTCGCAGCAAAGCAGTCGCCGGATTGAACTTGTTGACCTTATTGACAACCTTCAGGAGTTTTTTACCCCCCTCTTTTTTCTTTTCCTGTTTCTTTTGTTTCTGTTCGGGAGTTTGTGCCTTCTTTTGAAATAAGGGTTTTTTAAACAGACCTTTTTTTGCAGGCTTTGATCCACCGCCGGAGTTGCCCTTGTTTTTTTTGAGCAGTTTACCAAGTTCTCCAAGCAGGTTTTCCTCACCATACAGGTTAGCATTCGGTCTGGTTGTCGCACCGACTTCACCAATGCCATCTAAATACTGTAAATCCATTTTGTAATCTTTTTTTTCTGTGTAAGGTTCTTCGTAATTGAATGCGTGTACAACAAAATCCATGATGATTTCAGTTCCGTTTCTTAAAACCACCGGATAAATATGCTGGAAGTGATCTTTTTTGTACTTGGTAATCCGCAACAGGAACGGAATTTCTTTTGCAAACAAGCAAGCACCTATGAATGTGCTTCCGCAGTCGCAGTCACCAAAACCATCGTGTATTAATCTTCGGGGAGAACGTACCTGTTCAACACCTCTTTCATCTGGTCTGTACTCGATATGGTACTTCACAAAATTCCAAAGCTTCTTGCAGGTGTCGTAAACTGAAAGCCCGTTTAGCTCTTTATCCACGAATTGCTGAACCTGCCATGTTGTAGCCTTGATTATCTTGGGAATGAACTCAACTGTGTCAGAGACATTTGCGCCCATCTTCACCGTCTGATCAACCGCTTGCGCCTTCGGGAACAAATGCCTGTATGGTTCAAGGCTTTCCAGTTTTACTTTTGTTTTTGCTTCCATTGACTATGCAGTTTTCGGTTTAAGGGTCATGTCATCCGATTTGGTGTAAGGAATTTTTTTCCAGCCCAGGTCAATTGTGGTGATTGTTTGAACAGTAAGGGGAACAGCTTGTTTTTTTGTGAGCAGGCTTAGTATTCCGCTACCGAGTGAGAGCAGGCTTGTCGCAGGCAGATTAATCATTATTGCCTCAATCCTTGCTTCGCCGAACTTCGGTATTGTAATGTCCTTGTCAATCACCTTTGAGGTTCCTATTACTTTGTTGCTGTTAATCACTTTCACAAATGGGTACTTGATCTTCAGAGTGCTGTCGGTTGGGTTTTTGAGTTGCACGTCAATGCGAACAGTTAAGCCGTCAAGCTTTAAGGAGTGGATGTTAGCAGTCGCCACAGATTCAAGCTCTGCGCTGGTGCGCTTCAACCCGATCAGATAAGAAACAAGACCCACTACTCCGGCGGTTATTGTGCTGCCAATCAATATGTTTTTCAAACTTGACATTTGTGATTTATTCCTCCGTCCCCTCCCTTGTCGTGTCTTCGGATTTGTTTGCTCTTCGTGAACCAATTAACTTATATGAGATATAATCTCCGGCTAATTTGAAAGCCATCCATATTGCCCCACCAATAACAGCTTTCATGGCGTAAGCGGACAGTCCTGAATAATCCAGGTTGGCGAAGAGTATCGCTCCGGTGAGGAAGTGATTACTCAGGCTGTCCGTTTCATGTACTTTTATTTTTTCCATTCGCTTCTTTTGTTTTACAGGACAAAGTTCTGACACTGGTTTTCGATACTGACCAGCTACTACGACTTTTTGATCTGCGTTTAACTGCGTTTATCTTTTTAATCTCATTTAAGCTGCTTTTTTTATTTCGGCAGGCGTTTCAATGATAACCTGATGCGGTAGGCCGTAGTGCATGACAAAAATTTCCATTTGTTTTGTACTTAGCATTTTTCCGATGACTGGTCCGGTCTCGCTCTCAATACACTTTAGCCACTTATTCAGCACATACAAACTGATCGGTCTGTATATTTTCAAAAGCTGGGTTTTTGAATATGGTTTGATCGCAAAGGGCGATTCAAGGTGAATGATTTTTGTTTTATTCATTTTGGGGTAGTGCTTATAGTTTTTACTCTGAGGTTTTGGTAATGTGATCCATATAGGCAACAGCGTTCATGTACAGTTGCATCAGATCTGTGTGCTTGTCGGCAATGAAAGCTTCGCGCCACTTTGCAACCTCCTGTGGTTTGCGGTATTTGGAATAACTGAGGATAGCTTCGGCCAGGTATGCGATACCTTCGTTATAGTGAGGTACGGTCTTGCGTTGTTCAGTAAGTTCCTTATACCACCTTGCCGTGTTGCTCAGGCCGAACAGGAAATTGATATTTAACCAGTCTGCGGGCTTAGAAATGTAGCGACCTTCTCTGCGACGCAGATAACGCTTTACAAGAGCAGCGCGCTCAATAAGTTCTTTGAATTTACCGTTGATGTCCTTAGCGCCTTTGAAGTGGTCAGCGATCAGGGCTTTAAATTCATTGACCTGTTCCTGGGTAAAATTCTCATTCGGCCAGAATGTTGAATGGAAAAAAAAAAAAAAATCGTTGATGCGTTTTCTTTTGATAGGCGCATAATATTTG
>CALMNJ010000069.1 GCA_937868675.1 uncultured Bacteroidota bacterium
TCTCAAGTATTATGAAACGAATCATTATTTTATCGCTCCTTTGTTCGGGTTTCGGCATTGTATCATGCCAAAACGCAAATTCGGACAAGCCAATGGAGACCAATACAAAAACGAAACAACCAATGGAAACAAGCTACAATAAAACCGATGAGGAATGGAAAAAAACCTTAACCGCCGAGCAATACGATATACTTCGTAAAAAAGGTACTGAATACCCCGGTACAGGTAAATACAACAAACATTTCGAAAAAGGTTTTTATACCTGCGCCGGCTGCGGGCAAGAGCTTTTTTCGAGCGACCAGAAATTTGACAGTCACTGTGGCTGGCCCAGTTTTGATGGCGAAATTGGCGGAGGAAACCGCGTTAAAAAAGTGCCCGACTACTCGCACGGAATGGTTCGTACCGAAATTGTTTGCGCGCGCTGCGGTGGACATTTGGGCCATATTTTCGACGATGGGCCAACCGCCACCGGCATGCGCTACTGCGTAAACAGCCTGAGCCTGGGCTTTAAGCCCGCATCGGGGGATTCTGCTAAAAAATAACGGATCGGGAATTTAAGCGGCCACGCGCTGCAAAATGACCTTACAGGGAATTGATGACGTGACCATTACCGAATGCCCCGTGTGAAGCGGAATTGAAAAATAATCACCTGGCTTGAGTGAAAACGTTCCATGATCGGCTACGATGTTACAGGTTCCCTCCAGTATCAGAAAACGCTCGTATTGGTCGTGATGCACCTCGTATGGCGCTCCCGTTTTGAGCCACAAAATTCCTGTCATAACACCTGGTATGGCGCCTATAATCCGGAGGTCAATGTTTTCGGGGTTTTCAATCTTCAAATCTTCCCTTTTCAACCAGTGATCAAAATCCACAGCGCGGGATTGTTCATTCAGCAAAGGCACAGACAATAGATTCTCACCTGCTTTCACTCGTTCCTGAAAATTAACGTTTGCCAGAATAAGTGGCCTCAAAGTAGGATCCGCATCCTGAACCATTGACTCAGAAAGCCCCATGAGGGTACTGGTAATTTTATCAAGTTCCTGCTTAATTTCCGGATAGTGCTTTGCCATTTCCTCCACAGCACGATTTTCCTCAGTGGTCGTTTTGCCCATTACATACATTTCGAGTATCCCTGAGGCAATATATTCAGAAGGATCGTTCATGGTTGTTTGAACTTTTTGAGCCAGACTTTTGAATTTACGTTTTTTTGATGTTTACGGATTTTAGCCCTTTCTAAAACATGGGAAGCACTGGTTTGTTCTGAATCACTGTTTCTATTCGATCCATCGTTTCAGGGGTGAGCATCGGAACCACTTCAAGGGCTGCCAGGTTTTCGATAAGCTGAGGTGTCTTACTGGCCCCCAAAATTACGGTACTTACATGTGGATTTTTAAGGCACCAGGCAATGGCCAGTTTAGCCAAACTGGTACCCATTTCTTTTGCCAGAGCATCCAGCTTTTTGGTGCGTTCGAGCTTGGCCGGATCGCCCAATGCCCGTTCTTTTAACCAATCCATGCCCTCAATGTGAAGCCTGTTATCAGTTGGCGTCGTAACATTGTACTTCCCTGTAAGCAGTCCGCTGGCCAAAGGGCTCCAGATGGTTGTTCCCAATCCAAAATCTCTGAAAAGCAACAGGTAGTCCTTTTCAATCTTGGTTCGTTCAAAAAGGTTGTACTGCGGCTGCTCCATACTTGGCCCGATAAGATGATTTTTTTCGGCAAACAACAGGGCGGCCAAAATCTCATCGTTTGCCCACTCACTGGTTCCCCAATATAATATCTTTCCATGCTGGATGAGCTGATTCATCGCCCAAACCGTTTCTTCTATGGGGGTGTTTTTATCAGGACGATGACAAAAGAAAAGATCAATATAGTCCAGCTGTAGACGTTTCAAAGCGGCATGACACCCTTCAAACACGTGCTTTTTTGAGAGCCCGGTTTGATTGGGCTTACCCTCTTCATAACCAAAATACACTTTGCTGCTGACACAATAGGAACTTCTTGACCATTTCTTTTTTTTGAGTATTTCACCCATCACAAGTTCCGATTTGCCGCGTGCATAAATTTCAGCATTGTCAAAAAAATTAACGCCGTTATCATACGCGATACCAAGCAATTCGTCGGCAATTTTATCATCCACCTGCTTACCAAAAGTTATCCAACTGCCAAATGAAAGGGCGCTTACCTGCAACCCCGATTTTCCCAATCTCCTGTACTCCATGCCAGTAATGAATTTATTTTAAACTAAACTGTTTCGGCAAATAGCCGTTTTAATCCTTCGGAAATTTTACGTAATTGATCCTGAATTTAGGCTTATACATAACCGAGGGTGAACCTTCAAGAACCACACGCCCTGCATACAGATCGCGGAAGGCCGTGTACACTGGATTGGGATCGGCAACCAAAAGATTAAACCCATAATTTTTCACCTTACCGCT
>CALMNJ010000070.1 GCA_937868675.1 uncultured Bacteroidota bacterium
AACATGGCGTTGTAATCCTTCAGGGGTTTTGTAACCTCCAAACACTCATTTCCACACAAGAAGGCTTTTGAGCTATTTGAACTCGCCTCAATAAAAACCACATTTTCGGGCTTAACCAACTCGATGGTGGTACGGGTTGGAAATGGTATTTTATTGTGTAGCTCAGGATTTAAACTTTGCAAAAGGTTCTCTATCATAGGCGTTTCCCATTGCTGATTTTGCCTTTGTTTTACTCTGAGAATAGCCTGGTTGAGATCTTCAATATTTATAGGTTTAAGCAAATAATCCAGCGCGTTTTGTTTAAGGGCCTTAAGCCCATGCTCACGGTAGGCGGTTGTAAATATGAGATGAAATTTACGGGATTCCAGATTATCCAGTAGCTGAAACCCGTTTAATACAGGCATGTTTATGTCCAAAAAAACAATTTCCGGTCTGTAATTCGTTACCAGTTCAATGCCTTCAACAGGATTGGTGGTGCTGGCAACAACCTTTACTTCCGGAATAAACTTTTGGATAAGAAGTTCCAAGCCTCTAACCCCATTGTACTCGTCGTCAATTATCACTGCGTGTAACATGTTACTTCAATATTGGAATTGTGACAATTACCCTGCTTCCTTCGCATTCATTTTTTTCATTGCGCAAATCTTTCATTTCAATACCGCAGGTAATTCCTGTAACCTTATTCAGTATTTCAAGCCGCTGTTTTATAAAAGTAAGTCCCTGCGATTTTTTTTTGAGCGCGTCTGCTCCTGTTCCTGCCTTCTGATTTGTCAATCCCACACCATTGTCTTCTACTTCGCACAACAACTGATTGGGAGCCTTAAGGCTAAAACTAATGCGAAGTTTTTTTTCGCCTCTTTTTGGAAGCAACCCGTGCCAGATGGCGTTTTCGACCAATGGCTGTATGAGCATAAACGGAATGTGAATTTTTTGAGGTTCGGTAACTGTTGATTGAAGCGTAAAGCTAAAAGAGTTTTCAAACCTCACTTTTTCAATCTGCACATAATTGTTCAAAATTTCCATTTCCTCGTACAATGAAATGTTTTCTGAGTTGCTGCTTTCGAGTACTTTTCTTAAAAGGGTTGAAAAACGAGAAAGATAATTATGTGCCTTTTCCATATCGGACTCAAGAATGTAGCGCTGCAGCGAGTTGAGTGAGTTAAAAATAAAATGTGGGTTCATTTGCATCCGGATGGCAAGCGTTTCAAGCTCGTTGAGCCGCGCAAGTGTTTGATTGTGCTCCTGTTGAGTTTTGATTTGTTTTTTGTAACGCCTCAGGGCAATCCAAACAGCGCCAACAACCGTAACACAGCAACCTAAAAGCCAAAAAAACCATTTCGCATAAATACGGTACCTGTTAGGGTCGGGTTGCAGATAGAGTTCATGTACTTCTGACGGACTTAATACACGGTTATATATCCGGATATCGTCAACCTTACCACAAAAAAAACGTTCGTTTTTTTTATTTGCACTGTGGCCAATAACCACCGAATCGGTGGCCGAGAAAACACTCCGGAAATTTTTTGCCACCCTGGCCTCCAGCTTCCCGTCAATATAAAGAGACAACTCTGCATCATCGTATGTGAGCGCCAGGTGGTGCCATTCATTTTTACTCAGTGGTTCTGCAGAATTAAGCCTTACCTGTAGTTTTTCACCTTCTGACGTTGCCGAGCAAAGTTTGCCATTATTGATATCAATTGAGAGGGTGTATCCTTCATAGAAAGAATCCAATTGCCTGTTTTTTGTGAGGATAATTGGGTTAAATTCATATCCTGTGCCCCCCAAAACTATTATTTCTACCGAGACCCACATTGATATGGTTCCTTTTTCCGGTTTCAGTGACTGATCGTCACCTAAATTAATGAAAGAGCCCGGACTACCATGCAGGTAACACGCCGAACGTGAATTGCCAAAACGATCGTTCACCAACAGAAAGCCAGCGCCACGCATTTTCTTTTGCGTTATTTCATTTCGAAAAACGGCATTGTTAAAGTTGAACTCTCCCACCAACCCCCTGTCTGACTGAGAAAAAGAATCCAGGCGACTACATACTACAAGGGCCGTTATTATTAAGAGTCTAATCAAAACACACAGAGATTGTGTCACTAAGCTATGTAAAGCCGTATGATTTTACAATACAACAGGAGTGGTAAAAGGTCGTGGTTGGTTTGGATGCATTGTAGTAATTTATAAGTGGTTGTTTTTTCGGTGCAAAAAAGAGCTTGCTTAGGTCGTTTTGTGATTATATAACATTGAGCTATTAAAAAACCGTTCACGATAAAATTTTCGCCAGATGAAAAGCAGGAACCTTATTTGGTGTATAGTTGTTTTTACAGCTTCATTAAAGGCTTTATTTTAGAGGGTACTAAAAGTAAACATGCTCAAACCTAAAAAAGCGAGTCAAAACCCACCTTATGGTTAACCCTAAATAAAAAGGTCGCCCGGAAATGCGGCCTTTTACTTAACTCTTTGCGCGGTGCCCGCACTTACAAGATATTTCAAAATCAGGTCCTTTTCTTTTTCCCCAATGATTTCGCGGCCGGCATTAGAGTTTACTTTTGGCGCCATGTTCGCAACGGCCCCTTTCCACATACTTTCGTTCAAAGAGGCCGGGCTTTTTAATCCATGACAACTTCCACAGTTGTTTTCATAAAGGTTTTTACCTGAATCGAAATCAGCTTTTGTGTAGCCAGAGTAAATTGTCGCCCCAATCCCAACAGGGTCGGGCATGGAGGCAACAGGCTCCGAGGTCTTTTTACTTTCTGCTATGGCCTTTTTTGATTTACAGGCCACCAACGATATAAGGGCCAAAAGAAGTAGTGATTTTTTCATAATCGTAAATGTAAGCCCTCTGTTCCTGAATTCGCCTTCTTTCACCTATTTTAAGGTTTATTTGATGCCTACGGCTAGCTGTTTTAAATAAAAAAGCCGCCTGAATTACCGGCGGCTTTTGGTTTAGTTGTTCTTAAAGAACTCGTCGTAACTAACTTCCTTCATTTCCAGACTGCAACGTTCCTTTATAAGCTGCAACACCTTTTTGCTATAAAGATTTTCAAATATTTTTTGTGACTCCTTCTCCTTTCCCAGCAAATCCTTCGATATCTTCTCAAGGTCTTCGTCGGTAGGCAACTGTCCGTAGCGCGCATATTCGCTTTTAATAAACGCTTTGGCCTCTTCGGTGGCCTCTTCGGCTCCAACCTGAATCCCGTTTTCCTTTATTATTTTGTTTTCAATCAGGCGCCACTGCATTGCTTTGGCGTAATTGTCATAGTCCTTTTCTATCTCCTCGGTGGTGAGTGGTTTTTCATTCACCGCTTTAAGCCAGCGCTTCAAAAAGGCATCCGGCAGGTTAATACCGGTTTTTTCAAGCAATTTGTTCTCTACTTCACGCATCAAAAAGCGCTCCGAATCGGCCACAAACATGGCCCCCAGCTCGGTACGGATTTTATTCCGGAATTCCTCTTCGCTGTTTACAGCGCCTGGGCCATAAATCCTGTCAAACAGTTCCTGATTCAGCTCAGCCTCCTCCATGTGCGAAATGTTCCTAACGGTAAGCTGCAGGTTACAGTTTGTGGTTTCAGCGGCTTCTTTTTCAATGCCAAGGGCCACACTCTTGTCCAGTGCGGTTTCATACAAGTCGTTAATGTTAAAAACAACTTTGTCCTCACGCTTCAATCCAAGCAGGCGGTTTTTTGCTGCTTCGTTTTTTACGCGATCGTAGCCAACGCTGGTGCTTTTGTATATACCGCCGGGCTTTATGGCTCCGGTTTCGTCAAGCTCGTTAATGTCAACAAATAAAATATCCTTTTCGCCCGACACATCGGGGTTTACAGGCTTGCCGTAGTTGCGGCGCACATCGTTCACGTATTTTTCAACCAGAGCCTCATCTACCTTAACTGTTTTATAGGTAAACGTTGTGTTGCTGTCAAGAGTTACGTCAAACTTTGGTGCAAGGCCTAGTTGGTAAACAAATTCAAAATCTTTTTGGTTGGCAAAATCAACCCCGGTTTGATCCTTGGGCAATGGGTTGCCAAGAATTTCTATTTGTTGCTCTTCAATGTATTTGTAAACGGTGTCGTTAAGCAGCTTGTTTATTTCATCAACCATTATCTGGGTTCCATACTGTTTTTTAATAAGGCCCGTTGGAACTTTTCCTGGTCGGAAGCCCGGCATGCTGGCCTGGCGTTGAACTTTTTTAATGCCTTCGTTTACGCGGCTTTCATAGTCAGATGGGTTTAATGAAATGGTAATCTCCGCGTTCAGATTATCAATTTCGTGCTTGCTGATATTCATAGTCTTCAAAAATTTAGGGAGGGCAAAAATACAAATTTTTTCTTCATTTTCTTACAAATAAATGGGTGAGTTTGAGGAAATTAAGCGTTAAGCTCTTTGGTTCAGTTGTCCAGCCTGTTGCGCCCCTTAAAAAGAATACGAAGATCATTATCCGTGCTGTAATCTTTCGAGTAATTCAGCAGGGCTTTGTTAACCCGGTCCTCGGAGGCGCCTTCGGGCAAAAGGTCGGCCGGACTGAGCACGGAGGGGCGAATTGCGGGTAAATCGCGGCGGGGCTTTTTACCATAACCAACCCAGGAGCATGAACCAAACAATACGCTGAAAATGTTGGCGAAAAATTTCGCCTTGTTTTTCTGGCCCCAAACAAATACCCAGCAGAATAGCAATAAAACCAGGCTTACCAGAATATCGAGCAGTCGCTTTTTCCGCCTGTTTTCGGGGCGCCCCACGTTGTTTGTGTCAATCACATATAAATCGCCGGCCGTATCAATGCTGTTGCTGCCAATAATGGACAGGCTTTCGGGTGGGGCAATTTTAAACTCAACTCCTTTTGTTACCAGCGTGATCATTTTTTCAATTATTTCCTGCGAGGAAACATCGCGGGCGCAAAAAATAATCTCGTTGAGCCGGTGCACGTCAATTGCCTCATTTATTTGCCTGAAATGCCCGATATAATGGTCGTTTTTTACTCCGTTACTTTCGTTGCTTATAAAGCCAATAAACTCGCCATCAATGTTGGTTTTCTTTAAAATGTCGCTTACGCGAATAAACTCGGCCTCACTGCCAATAATAGCAATGCGCGCGTTGGCTTTAAGGCCCCCAAGCTTAAAGCGTTTTATGCCGGCCAGATTGTATACAACGCGTGTAAACATATAAACTACCCAGGCATAGCAGGAACCGATCAGAATTAGGGCGCGCGAAAAACGGTAGTGTTCGGGCAAAAGCGAATAAACAATGAGGATAAATCCCGACCCGTAAGCCATGCCTTTTGTGATTCGGGAAAGGCGCGTAGGAAAGTCGTATCCTCCGCTGAAAAACACAAACAACATCCAGATGGCCGTGTAAAGCGGAAAGAAAAAGTGAAGCGTTTCCTGCGAATAAAAGTTGGGATACAGTTTAAATTTGAGCTCGTAAATTGTTTTGCACACAAAAAGCCCGCTCAGAATAACCGCAAAATCAATGGCCGGGAAAAAAAGTTGTTTTGCAAGCCGGGCAGCAATGGCGCCGCCGGCCCTTAAATAAATGGCAATGTAAATCAAGACATTAAACAGCCGCGCATTTCCCTGACTAAAGTGTTTTCGTGCAAAAATGGCCATGGCTTTGTAAAACACAATCACATAATTTACACTGCTTTTTTTTGTGCTTTCGCCTTTGTAATGAATAATGCTGCTCCCGGCAAAATAATAGTTTTTATACCCGGCAAGGGTAACGCGGTAAGACAAGTCAATATCCTCGCCGTACATAAAAAAGGTTTCGTCGAGCAGCCCTGTTTTATCAAGCGCCTGCCGCCTCAGCATCATATACGCTCCGCTTAACACATCCACGGCATGGCTCTGATCCCGGTTAAGAAACGTAAGGTGATACTGGCCGAATTTTTTTGAGCCCGGAAAAAGTTTTGCAAGCCCGAAAATTTTATAAAACGCCACGGCTGGCGTTGGCAAGCCACGCTTGCTTTCGGGCAAAAAATTACCTTTGCCATCAAGCATTTTTATTCCCAATGCGCCCGCATCGGCATGTTGGCCCATAAATGCCAGCGATTTTTCGAATGTGTCTTCCTGCACAACGGTATCGGGGTTCAGCAATAAAACATATTCACCGGTGGCCACTTTTATGGCCTGATTGTTGGCCACCGAGAAGCCCGTGTTTTGCTGATTTGCAATAAGCTTTACCTGCGGAAATTTTTCGCGTATCAGGGCGATGGAGCCATCCACCGAGTTGTTATCCACCACAAACACCTCGGCCTCAATGTTTTTAAGGGCATTATAAACGGAATGCAGGCACTGTTCAAGAAAGTGTTTGACGTTGTAGTTGACTATGACAATTGAGAGCTTCAGCGCTTAAAACCGTTTCTAAGATAACAAAAATGTAACAGCGCTCTGTTTGAATTTGTACTCCCACCTGGATTCGAACCAGGGGCCGCAGGTTTAGAAAACCTGTGCTCTATCCAACTGAGCTATGGGAGCGGTTTCGCTAAAAACGCGTTGGTGTTTTTAGCGAATGCAAAAGTAAGAAATTATCTTCATTACCCCGAAAGCAATATCATGCCTCCCATGGTGTTTTCAGTTCTTAACGGCCTAAACAGAATTTTGACAAATTCAAAACTTTCTGTTTTTCATTTCTTAGATTTACCTTATGAAAACACTAACCCGTATCCATGCCTTTTGTGCCATTCTTGTTTTGTTTACCTCATGCGGCACTGTGCGCCTCACCGAAACCGAATCCATTGGAAAAACGCCGGCCAAAGACGGCGTTAGCGAAAACGAGGACCTGCGAATAAACTACGACCTCTGGGGCGAGCACGGCATGATGTATTTTACCATTTACAATAAAAGTAAAAAGCCGGTTTATATTGACTGGAAAAAATCAGTTTTCATTCACAACCAGTGGAAAAACGATTATTGGGTTGAGAAAACAACATCCGAGGCCATTACGGTTCCGGTTGGAGATCAGGAAAATAAGATTTTCAAAAATACCATGTCGGCGGTTGTATCCGAGCGCATTACCTTTATTCCCCCTGACTGTTACGTTTCTGTTCCCGTTACATTCGACATCCTTGATCATCTGCACCGTAAGCTTCAGCTCAGGGGTATGCGCGAAAGTAAAATGATTGCCATTTCGGATAATCTGCGCTGGGATGAAAATGCAAAAAAAGAACCCATTACCAATCCCGAAACCCAAAAAACCTTCAGGTCATTTGCGCTTTCTTATACCAAAGAACAGTCGCCGTATCGTTTTAGAAATTTTATCACCTATTCCGCAGATGAAAAATTCACAACTGAAAAATATTTTGACAATGAGTTTTATGTGAAACGTTTCGTACAAATGAGCGCGCGGCGTTTCTTTGGCAGGCCCTTCGCCAGGGTGCACCGCCCCAAGTCAGCAAAAATTTTAAAGAATGGAATGACCAGTATTCCTGAGCCTCCCCCGCTATATGATTCCCCCTTCCGGAAAAGCACCTCGTTTTATAAAACGCTTTAAAAACACATCAACATTTACAGGCCTCCCATGTTTAATTAACTTAGGCTCCAAAAAGTGGTTCTGAAAAAAAAATACCTCGTCGGACTCTTGAGCGCGTTATTACTCTGCGGAACATCCTCCGCTCAGAATGATGATTATGAAGAAACACCCGCCCCTCATAAAAGCAAATTTCACTTTGGTTTTTTTGTGGGCTCATACTTTGCCAACAGGCATTCGGCCAGCATTTATAATGGCTACGGCTTTAATCTTGACAAACAACAAAACGATTTTGCTCAAAGCTGGATTTATCAAAAAATTGTAAACGAATATGGCGGCGGATACGGTCAAACCGACCAGGTGGCATTGGCGCTGAGCGTTGACCCTAAACAGTGGGTGTTTCAGGAAAGCGACATGCCCATTAACATGCACTACAATCCGGCCATACATCTGGGCTTCAATTTCAGGGTTCCTGTTAAAAAAACGGCCTTCTTTTTGCTTAATATCAATGGGGCGCGTTTAGGTGTTGATGGCAATTTTACTATTACAACACTAAAGCCACAGTCATCCACAAATCCCGCGCTGAACAGCAACATCAAAACCTGTGTAATAAAGGGACAGGAACAGCGCCTGCAGTTTGAACTCGGGTTTCAAAAAGTTTTTGGTGACGATGGTGACGACTTTAGTTTTTTTGGCGAGCTCGGTTTTGTTGGCACCCTGACAAAATTTACACGTAATTACATTATAATAAATACGCTCCAGGTTGATATTACTTCCTACGTTTACAATCCCGCCTATCCCGTGCCGGTGCCCGGCCGTGTGCCGGTTGGTTTTGGTGTTGGCGCTTATGCAGGCGGGGGCGTAAATATGAATGTAAACCCACGCGTCACTGTTCAACTACTTTACAACCTTCTTCAGGAAAAAATAAACATTGGCGCTAATCCGGCGTTAAAACTTCAACACTCGGCCGGGCTCCGTTTTTACTACAATTTTTAATTCTCTTAAAAATTAGTCGCCAAAAATTTCCGAGTCGCTGGCGCAACGACATTTAGGTCCGGGCTTAGGGCTTACCGTAATATCCGTAGCCTTCATGGTTTTGGTATCCGGATCAAACTTGAGGTTGAATTTTACCTCCGCTTTCACGGCAACACCACCTTTTACCGCCGACCTCCAGGAGCCCATGTTTTTTGTTACGTCTTCAACCTGTTTATTAAACTCTTCTTTTTCGCCGGTTACCATTACTTTTTTAATGGCGCCCTCCATGTCAAGCTGAATTTTGACATTGGTTACAATCTTTTTTAATTTCTTTTTTTGCTTTTTGGTAAGTTTAATGCTGCTTTTATAATATGCCACCAGATCTTCGTCGCCACCCTCGTAGCATGCGGGTCTGCAAGCTTTTGGATCCTTGGCACGCCGGCCTTTGGCGGCAGCTGGCACTTTTTTCTTCGGAGCTGCTTTAGCAGGCTCAGCGGCATGCGACTCTTCGGTTTCTACAGAGGATGTTGAAGTAACCGGTTCTTCCTTCACCTCTGGTTTTTTCTCTTCAACAGGCGGTGCCGTTTTTGGCGCAGCAGGCGGTTCGCTTGACGCAACGGGGGCTGACTTTTTTTCTTCTACTGGTTTTTTATTCTCCGCTTTTGGTTTCGCTGGCTCTTCGGTTTTAGCTACAGGCGCAGGTGGTGGTGGTGGCGGCGTTTCAGCTTTCGGTTCTTCGGCTTTTGGAACAGGGCCGTTTACGTAAACATAAAAGCCCTGCGTTTTTTTCAAAGCCTCGGCATCTCCTCCAATATTGCACTGACAAACGTTTTTATAAGTGGTGCTGTATTGAAACAGTTCCGGGTAAGTCATTAACAGGTTTTCCCAGCGTTCGCGGTTAGCCTCCTCGCGTTCGCCAATCGCAGCGGCATCGGTTTCGGTATAAACCAACACAATCTCTGTAACCTCAGACGTCAGGATGGCATCTGCCTGGGGTGTTTTATTCAGCCCGCTGGTACCCCGTTTCGACTTTACCACAACAAAGTTTTTTCCGGAAGGCTTATAGGAGGCCCCTGTTGAGTCGGCCTCAAATGTAAGCTCGTCGTAAGTTGGCGTTTGCGCTGCTGCAGAGAGGCCAAATAAACAAATGGCCAGACTCAAAAAAAGTTGTTTTGTTTGTAGCATTTGATGGTAATATTAAATAAATTTTTTTGAAATAACAGGCCCCGGAATGGAATAAAGAAAAAGTATGTTTAGCAGTTTTGTTTCTTCGCTTTTGAATAAGTGGCATCCTGCTATCATGCTGAAACCTTGAAACCAGGCTACAGGCAACGTGTGTTATCGAAAAAAATCACCCAATCAATTAATCTCCCCCGCAGGATGGCATTCTAGTAGGAAAAATAGTTTTGCCGAATAAAAAACTCAGCCGCATCCAGCATTTTTTTCCCTCCCGCCCTGAGGGAGTCGGCGCGTGACATATACTCCTTGTAATAATCATGCTGGTCAAGATCCCTATACTTCCTCAGTTTTATAACATTTTGCGCGTGGAGCTCATAAAAGTAAAACCCATCATTATCAACACAACCCACTTTGTCGTCGGCCGTAAAAAAAACGAAGGGATGCTTTTCCTTAAGAAGATTTATTCCAAAGGTGTTGTTTTCAAACTCCAGATTCAATATCCCGGCTACCGTTGCCGTTACGTCTGGCTGATAACCCATGCTGTGAATCGTATCGGCCCATAGCTTTTTTGCCATGTCGAGAGCAAGAGGGATGTTGTGGTAACTCAAGGGCATATCATAGGTTCCGTCAACGGCATATCCATGGTCGCCTAAAAAAACAAACAAGGTGTTTTTGTACCATTTTTGCATTCTGGCTTTTCGCATAAACTCGCCAATGGCCCAATCAGCATATTGTGTAGATCGCATCTCCTGCGTTTCAGCGGTTGGTTTAAAAGGAATATCGTCGGGAACAGCCCACGGACCGTGGTCGGAGCCTGTCATGATAAACCCCAGAAACGGTTTTGCTGTTTCGCCCGAATTCATGCGTTCAATAAACAGGTCGAAAAGCTCATGGTCGGGCACTCCGGTGGCGCTTATTGCTCGGCTACTGGAAAAATCGTAGGAACTGATCGTGTTTGAATATCCGTTGAGTTTGAAAAACCCCTCCATATTATCAAACACCGGATCGTGTGTTAGTGCAAGATATGTCCGGTAATTTTTTTTAAGCAACAAATTTCCAAGCGTGGTAAACGGTTTTTTGGTGTACCGTCTCAGGCCCTGTTCGGTAAGCATGCTCGGGTAAGCCGCACAGGTGGAAAAAAGACCATTAAATGTGTGTATACCCGAAGAGAAAAAATTATCGAATAAAACAGATTGTCTTATTAGCTCATTAAAACGGGGGGTTAGATCCGGACGATTGTGAATCCCCATTTTATATCGGCTCATGCTTTCCATACAAACGATAACCACGTTGTAAGGAACAAACGCTGAATCAGCCTTCTGCCGGCGTGTGATGGATCGCTCGTATACGCCACGTATTCCAAAATAGTTTCGGGCAAAAGCAATGCTTTTATCAATATCTGCAGGAACGCTATAGTTTTTTACTTTTTGAAAAAACAACGACCTGAAAAGTGTAAAGTTGGGATTTAGAGCGATTTGATTTACAAACAGATTGTCTCCCATAATCGCAAGACCCTCGTGCGAAGTGCTTTTGGGTGAAAGGCGGCCCCGGGCGCCGGCAATCATAAACGGAACAAGTAATACAAACGAAATAATGTTACGGGCCAAAGCGCGTTTGCCGGGTTCAAGCCGTTCTCCGGCCAATTTAAAAATCCATCGTATCGTTCTAAATTTTAAGAAAGCAACGACGAGAAAAAAAATCAAATACCCGTAATATGAAATGTTTCCAAAAATAAGCCTTAACACAAACCCAGGCGATTCTGCCCATAAAAATGCCTGCCTGTTAAGATGGTTGCCGAACTGTTTAAAGAATGGCATGTCGGCAGCCGACACAAGTGCATAAATCCAAAATATGATAAGTGTGAGTGAAAGAGCTGTATAGTAAACCACCTTTGTTTTTACATACACGAACTCGTTAATAAAAAGAAGCACAGCCGGCAAAAAAAGGGCGTACGTGCAAATCATCATGTCAAACTCGAGCCCCATCCGAAATGCCCATAAAATAGTGCGGCTACTCACATCACTAAGAGATGCGGGTTTAAACAAAAAATAGAACGTTATTCTGCATAGGTTAAGCGTCAAAAACTCAAGTAAAAACAACAAAGCCGTTGCGCTAATAAAGAAAGGTAGATAAATGAAAAGCCTTTTAAGCACTTTTGAATAACATTGAATTAAGGTTTTGTTTTCCTTAAATTTACATCAAATGTATTGTTTTGATACGTTATTATAAATTCCTATCCGAAGCATTCTTTACATAGCGCTTATTTCGCTTGTCATTCTGGCGGCTGTAGTTTTTATTACTCCATTGCCATTTTCGGCCTGCTCGGTAAACAGCCTTTGGTGCAACACGGCCTATTTTTTTACGAGTACCGGCGGAACAAAAGGTTTTTTTGTTCTTCTGGTTATTACCGGCTTATGCTACACCATGAGTCATAAAAGCGTTCGTGGAAAAACAGAGGTGTTTCTTAAATCTGTTTTTTCACTATGTCTTTTTTTCGGCGTGCTGGCGTATCTTAACGAGCATTACACCAAGCCCATACTCAAACTGCAACGACCCAGCCATGTATTTATGCTCCGTCAAACGGGCCAGCTCCGGTCCATTGACTCTCTTTATAAGCTTAGCAAAGATGAGCGCCGTATTTATTTTGAAAATTTGCTTAAAAAAAATCAGGCTGCATTTGGCAACATTGACCATGAAATTCAATCTCACTGGATCAAAGAATCCGGGTTTTCCTTCCCAAGCGGGCACACCTTTAATGCGTTTTTGTTTGCCATGATTATTTCGTATGCCGTTCGTTTTAACCGCAGCTACCCGCAACTGCGGCGTTTGTTTTTTGTCCCCTTTGTATGGGCGTTAATTGTTGGCGTTTCGCGCGTGGCCATCGGCGCACACTCGGCCCTTGATGTAAGCGCCGGCGCGGCGGCAGGTGTTTTGATTGGATGGTTGTTTTTATATATAGATAAAACACGGCACTGGTTAACCAGAAAAACATAAAGCATGAATATTTTATACGGCGTTCCGGGAGAAGGCATGGGCCATGCAACGCGGAGTAAGGAAATAATAAACTACCTCATTTCACAAAAGCATACGATACATATTGTGTCAAGCGCCCGCGCCTTTACATTCCTTAATAAAGAGTTCCCGGGAATGGTAACCGAAATAAAGGGCCTGCATTTTGCGTTTAAAAATGCAGAAGTAAGCAAAACGGGAACCCTTTTGCTTAATCTCAGAACTGCTCCGTCCAGCCTGCATTTTAACACCCTGAAAAGGCGCCTCATTGAACACTCGTTCAGTCCTGACGTTGTAATCAGTGATTTTGAAAGCTTCAGTTATTTTTTTGCAAAACACCATAGGCTTCCCATAATCAGTATTGATAATATGCAGGTGATGGATCGCTGCAGGCTCGATGTGGAGATTGCCAGCGAAGAAAAAAACAATTACAGGCTTGCCAAAAACATCGTAAAGGCAAAAGTACCGGGCTGTGATCATTACTTTATCAGCAGCTTTTTTGACGTGCCGGTGATCAAAAAAAACACCAGCATTGTTCCGCCTATTATCCGTAAAGCCATTCAGGAAACAAGGCCCACAAAGGGCAAACACATCCTGATGTACCAGACATCCAGCAGCCTCAAAAATGTACAGGACACTTTGCGGCAGCTTCCCGGCGAAACGTTTTATGTTTACGGCATGAATCAGGACAAAAAGGAAGGAAACGTAATTTATAAACCCTTCAGCGAAACAGGCTTCATTAATGATCTGGCCGGTGCAAAAGCCGTTATTGCAAATGGCGGGTTTTCCTTTATCAGCGAAGCGGTTTATTTAAAAAAGCCGGTTTATTCGTTTCCAATTAAAAAGCAGTTTGAACAGTGGCTCAATGCAGCCTACATACAAAAACTTGGCTATGGCCGTCACTTCGAATTCCTGAGCGCCGATGCGCTAAAAGCATTTTTGTTTGATTTGCCTTTGTTTGAAAAAAATCTCGCTGGCTATTCGCAAGCAGGCAACGAACAATTGTTTGGTAAACTAAACGAGGTTCTCAGGAAAACCGGAGTAGCTCCTTTGCATTGACAATGGCCGAGGCTGTTGGTTTGCCGGTACTCAGCATTTTTGCAATTTCGGTAATCCGGTCTTCGTTGCTCAGCTCCCTGATGTTTGACACTGTCTTTTCGGCCTCTTCGGTTTTGTAAACAAACAAATGGTGGTTTCCCTTGCTGGCCAGTTGTGGTAAATGCGTAATACTTATCACCTGCATGCTGTGACCCATTTGCGACAGTATGGTGCCAATTTTATCAGCTACCTCTCCGCTCACGCCGGTATCTATTTCGTCGAAAATAATTGTTGGAAGCTGTTTTCGTTTTGCCAGCAGGGATTTGATCGTAAGCATCAGGCGCGACAGTTCTCCGCCGCTCGCCACTTTTTGTATGGTACTCAGGGCCTGTCCCTTGTTGGCGCTAAACAGAAAGTCAACTTCGTCAAGTCCGTTCGGGCCTGGTTTTTCAAGGTAGTGTATGTTTATCTTAAATTCCGCCTTTTCAAGCGCCAGTGCAACAAGATTGTTTTTTACTTCGGCTTCAATTAAGGCTATTGCTCCGGCTCTTTTTTCGGACAATTGTTTTGCTTTTTTTAAACAGCTTAATTTTGTTTTTTCAATTTTCATTCTGATAAGACCGATTGCTGTTTCAAGCGACCTACAGTGGTTT
>CALMNJ010000071.1 GCA_937868675.1 uncultured Bacteroidota bacterium
GCCAGAGGTTTACTGGCAGTTCATGAACAAAACGGCAGTCTGGTATTACAAGACGAATGCAGCATGGAAGAAGCGGCTAAAGGAATGCTCGAGCCCGTTTTTGAAAACGGAAAATTAGTGCGGGATCAATCTCTATCCGAAATCAGAAAAAGAGTAAACGAGCACCTCTCAGCAATTAGCGAAGCGGAGAATGCGTAACATCCATTTTATAAAAGCAGATATAACAACGCTTCAGGTAGAGGCCATTGTTAATGCTGCCAACAACTCGATGATGGGCGGTGGCGGCGTGGATGGTGCTATACACCGCGCGGCTGGTGCCGAACTTGCGGAGGCCTGCCGTATGCTAAACGGGTGCGCCACCGGTCAGTCAAAAATAACACCGGGCTTTGCCCTGCCTTCAAAATACATCATCCACACGGTTGGGCCCGTATGGAACAACGGCACATCAAACGAAGACGCATTACTGAAATCATGTTACCGCAGCGTACTGGAACTGGCTTTGCAACACAAGGTGCGCAGCATAGCCTTTCCGTCCATAAGCACAGGGGCATACCGTTTTCCGTTTGATCGGGCGGCGGGCATTGCTTACCACACCGTATCTGAATTTTTATCCAAACACACCTTTCCTGAATGTGTTTATTTTGTGTGTTACAACGATGCCGATCTTAAACAATTTGAACGCGTTATCAAAAAAACTAACATGAGTACTACAGTATTATACAGGCCTGTGGGGCAGAAAGAATTCGACCTCATTAAAGCGGGCGGATTCCGATTTTTTCCGCCACGCCTGCACTGGCAACCGATTTTTTATCCGGTTTTGGATTATGAATACGCCTGCACCATAGCGCGCGACTGGAACACGAATGATGCAGCCAACGGAAGCGTTGGTTATGTAACAAAGTTTGAGATTCCAGGCGATTATGCTCATACATTTGAAATACACAATGTGGGGGCCAGCAATCACAACGAACTTTGGGTGCCGGCCAGTGAACTGGAGCAATTCAATTCAAAAATTGTGAACGGCATTAAGGTAATAAAAGCCTATTATGGCGAAGATTTTAAAGGCGAACGAATTTATGAATAAGGAATTAGACCGCTGCAAAGGGGCGCTGCTGGGACTTGCCGCCGGCGATGCGCTGGGAACAACCCTCGAGTTTAAGCGTCCGGGTACATTTACGCCAATTGCCGATATGGTGGGCGGCGGACCATTTGCTTTAGCGCCCGGACAATGGACCGACGATACATCCATGGCACTTTGTTTGGCCGACAGTTTAATCGAAACCGAATGCTTCGATGCCTTTGATCAGCTCGACCGATACCTAAGGTGGTATCGCGAAGGGTACAACAGCAGCAATGGTACCTGTTTTGATATTGGCAACGCTACAAGACAAGCGCTTTTTGCTTACAACAGTTCGGGGCAGCCGTATTGTGGCGACACGTCGCGTCACTCGGCAGGCAATGGTTCTATTATGCGCCTGGCCCCCATTGCGGTTTTTTATTATAAAAATCACCGCGAACTTGATTACCGCGCCGCCCTGTCGTCGAAAACAACGCATGCAGCGCCGCAGTGCATTGCCGCCTGCCGCTACATGGCCGGCCTTATTGCAGGCGCCATAACAGGTGTGAGTAAGGAGGAACTTTTGAGCGAGTGTTATTCGCCATTAAAAGAATTATGGGACATTGAGCCCATGGACGAACCTGTGCTTGAAGTGGCATTGGGTTCGTTTAAAAACAATCGGCCGCCACAAATTTACGGCTCGGGTTATGTGGTGAAAACACTGGAAGCTGCCTTGTGGGCCTTTTATAACACGAGCGATTTTGAAAGCGGCGCTCTGAAAGTGGTAAATCTTGGCGACGATGCTGACAGTACCGGAGCTGTGTACGGACAAATTGCCGGGGCTTACTATGGTATGAGTGGCATCCCCGAAAAATGGCGGAAGAAAATTTTCAGGGCATTAGACATCGAAGTCAGCGCCGAATGCCTGTATAATCTGGCACAAAAAAACGCCTAAAAACCCGGCAGTAAAAGGCCTACAGAACGACTGCCCTTTCGCCACCTGGTTGAAAGCGATACCAACCCTTAGCTTACTGTACATAAAATGCTCATAAGTAGGCTGGTGTTTTTATGCTCCTAATTTTATTTTTATTGGTTAGAGTGCAGCGTATGCTTCATAAAGCATGGCTTTTTTTGCTATTGCTATCGGCAAGTCCGGTTGTTGGGCAACTCATGAATTTGCGCAACTGGAAAAAAACCGAGCGCGACTCCCTGAGTCAGGCACTGGCGCTGTATGAAGAAAAAAAACCACTGCAGGCTCTGCCAATTTTCGAAACCATTTTAATTAATCATCCCAACGAAGAATTTCTGAAATTCAGTTACGCGAAGTGTGCCCTGCTTAGTCCCGAAAAACAAACCGAAGCTTACCGTAACCTGACCGAGGTTTACGGTAAAAACCACAAGGCACCCGATATACAATATTACCTGGCGCTTGCCGGTTATTACAATCAGAATTTCGACGAGGCCTTTAATTATGTTAATGCTTATCTTGCCGGGCGCAAGGTGCAGCCCGAGGCGCGGCGAAATGCCGAAGCGTTGAAGCGCAGTATTAACTATGCCCGCTATTACTCCACGCACCCTACACGCGCCAAAATTTTTAATCTGGGCCGCGAATTTAATTCAGGAGGTAGTGAGTTTGTTCCCGTAATCAGTGCCGCCGAAACACAACTATATTACAATTACTCTACATCGGGGCTTCTTACAAGCGACACGGTTTTTTGGGCTCAGAAATCGGAAGATGAATTTTTAACACCCCAGCCCATCGAGCCTGGCTCTGTGCCGGCAGGTTTTCAGGTGCTGAACCTGAGCAACGATGCACAGATTCTTTTTTTGCGACACAACACGCCTGAAGGCAAAACAGATTTGTTTTACAGCCGCCACAACGGGCATGGTTATGGCGCTCCGCAAAAAATAAAAGGCGATGTAAACAGTTCCTGGCATGAAAACTATTGTTCGCTTTCGCCCGACGGACAAACTCTGTACTTCAGCAGCGACCGGCTGGGTGGTCGTGGGGGTTCGGATTTATACAGCGCACAGCTTTCGTCCGACTCATTGTGGGTTAACATCCGCAACCTCGGCGATTCGGTAAACACGGCATACGACGAAGAATCACCATTCATCCACGCCGATGGAAGAACGCTTTTTTTCAGCTCCAGAGGGCTCAGCAGCATGGGAGGATTTGATGTCTTCAAGGCCCAGTTAAGCCCAGGCGACTCCACGTTCAGAAAAGCCGAAAACCTTGGGTATCCGGTTAATTCCGTACTGGATGATATTTATTTTGTTATTTCGGCCGATTCGTACAACGCGTATTTTACGAGCAACCGGCGCGAGGGCCGCGGGCAATGGGATATTTATCATGCCGAAACCAATTTCAGGGGTCAGCGTCCGTCGCTTTGTTTGCTGCGCGGTAAAGTGAGTTTTAATGGCGAACCGGCAGCGGCAAAAATCACCGTTTGGAGCAGCACTTCAAAACCCTTTGCCACATTTTTTGCCAACCCAGCCAGCGGCCAATACCTGGTGGCCCTTCCCACCGGCAAAGAATACCGGCTCGAGTACCAACTCAGCAACACGGGCTCGCAAAAAGTAAATGTGGATTTGCTTGACATGACCGGGTTTGTTGAGAAGATAAAAAATGTGCGCATGGAAGATGTGCCGGCATCATCCAACACGGTAAACGAAGCCCACAGCCAGCCTGAACGGACGGTTGCGCCCAAAGCCCCGGTAAAAGTGAGCGTGCAGCCTGTGGTGAAAGACAATCCTCAAATCAGTGCAACAGAAAGCCATCATACAAACGAACACCATAGCGATGCGCACAAGGTGCATCATGCCGAATACAAAAACATTAAACCCGATCAGTTGAGGCTGGAAACAGAAGCCACCGTTTACGCCGAGGAGGAGTCGATGTTTATTCCAAACACGGCGCACAGTGACCAAAACCATAAAAAAGTAAAAACACTCAGCGATTCGGAACGGAAACAAGCTAATACAGATGCACAGCTGATCAGCGAAACAACAGCCACCAGCTCACCGTCGGAACCTATTGTAAAAGATGTGGCGCCACCCACAAAAACCTTAACCAGTGAAAAAACAAGCGAACCGGGACATAGTGCAACATTGCCTAATGATGGATTTGAACCCAACACGGAGGCTCAGGAAAAAATGATGGCCAATGCTTTCCGCTACGGCAACATCTGCTACGATTCGCTGGAGTTCAGGGTGCAGGTGGCAGCCTTTAAAGGCAACGAACATTACTTTTTCCCGCGCCTCGAAAAATTTGGCAAAGTAGAAAAGATAGAGCTGGGCGACGGCTACAAACGCATTATGCTGGGCGGAAGCTTTAAAACCTATGGCCGTGCCTTTGCCTACGCCAAAAAAATAATCCGTTCGGGGCACGACGATGTTTACATTGTAGTAGTTTATAAAGGCTACCGCTACACGGTGGAGGATCTTGAAGAGATTGGCATTTTCAGATAAACCGTGCCACTTAAAACGATTCGCCGAAGGCCACGTAAAAACCTTTGTTCCCGTTCTGGCCCACTGCGTAATCGAGCCTTAAATTAGTTCGCTCCGATTTATCCATTAATATACGCAAGCCGCCACCCACATTGTATTTAAAATTGGATGCGATAAACTGATTGGCACCGGAGTAATTTACTGACCATCCACCAAAACAGGCCAGGCCAATGCGCCACACAATCGGGAAACGAAACTCACCCTGAATCGTGCTGAGGCCATTATTACGGTAGCGACCATAATAGTAGCCACGAACAAAATGATCGCCACCCAGAAACGGGTAAGCAAAAAAAGGAAGACTTCCGGGCGACACATAATTTACAAAGCGCCCAGCCATTGTAAAACGTTTGCGCCAGGTTTTATAGGCTCTGAGGTCAACAAGCGACTCCATATAATTATTCTTTGAAAGGTTGTAGCCTAAGCTAAGCAGGGCATAATGCCCTTCGCTGGCGCTGAGCAGGCTGTTGCGGTTTTCTTTAAGCAGGGCTAAACCACCGCCACTGATTTTTTTTGAGCTGAGTTCGGGAAAGTATTTTTCGGTTTCGTTGTAATTGACGTTGTCATATTGAATATGCTGTATCCATCCTCCCACAAAAAGTTTATTCCTGATCTTGCGGTAAAGGTGGCCTTCCAACACAACACGGTTGCTGTTAAAACTGAGCTCATTGCTATCGGGTGTTTGAGGACCGATGCCATAGTAGAGGTCAGGATATTTTGAATAAACAAGCTGCCCTTTAGTGAACCACCGTTCGTGGTTAAAGAAATAATTCCAATTGCTTTCGGCTATTATTTGCTTGCGCCATGTGTAAGTAAACTTCAGTTTAACATTCGATGTACGGGTGGCGCCGGCTTCTTTTGGTTTGATTGTAAAAAGTGCCACAGCACCCACATAGGTGGTAGTTTCGGGCGAGTAGCCGAAGGATGGTACGGGCAACACGCCTATACGCCGCGTGTTAGTGCTGTCTTGCGCATAAAAGGCATGGCCGTGTATAAGCAGCAGAACGCCTATTATTAAACACCGGCTCATGCCTGTCTGTTTTTAAATAACATTTTGCCGGCAAACCAGAACAGAGCCGAAATAAGAAGCGAGCAAGCAAAAGAAATGAAGAAGGTGTTTTGATTGTAACCAAGGCTGCCACAAAATGCATATAACAAACAAAGCGGCACATAACCTGCGAGGTTGAGCATGATGTAACGTCGGAAGGGCATTTTGTTATACCCACAAACAATACAAACAGCTTCCGAAAGAATTGGAATGCCACGGGTGATGAGGATAGATACCGGGCCATACTTTTCAATAACGCTGCGTGCTTTTTCGTTGTCGTTATTTTTAAACCCTAACGAAGTAAGACTGCCCAGATAATACCCAATGGTGGATGAAATAAGAAGCGCCGTGAGCGAAACCACAGAGCCGTAAAACGTTCCGAGTACAAATCCGTTTACGTACATAACAATACTGGATGGTACGGGCAGCACAATATCAGAAGCAAGAACCAGGCAGCTTACCAGAGCGAAAAGCGAAGCATTGGAACTGAGTTGATTTAACAGGTTAGAGAAAAAAACCTCAAGATTTTGAAACAGCAAAAAAACAACAATGATAAGTGCAACCGTAATTAAAAAAGGTAAAGTAATGGCTCTGTTCATAGCGTTCAAACTATTTATTAAATGCGTGAGCTCCGTTAGTATCAGGGTTGGAGCCAGGTGACGGTGTAAATGTAACTAAAAATAAATACGAACTACACAGCCATCGTTTTAAAATGAGATTAATTTAAGGTGAAAAAAAAGATTTTACTTGACAAAATAAGGTTGGCACATTA
>CALMNJ010000072.1 GCA_937868675.1 uncultured Bacteroidota bacterium
TAATACCGGTGGTGGTACATTAAACATTAACACCATTTTCTTTACGGGAACTAACGCTTCACAATTTAGTGTTACTGCATTGCCAGCCAGCTCATTAACCACAGGCGGAACCAGTTTTGTAATAACCCTAACTCCTACTAACACCGGCATCAGCACAGCCACGGTTAATATCCCGAGCAACGATTGTACCAACCCAACTTATAGTTTTGTGATTACTGCAAGTACCTCAGCGGCTTCGGCCTTAAGTTTCGATGGTAACAACGATGTAGTTATTTATCCGAATCCGGTAACAACAGCTAGCAACAACGTTACGATTGAAACTAAAGTATATTTAAAAGGCCTACCAGGCACTAATGCAGTTTTATTGCATAACGGCACGGCTGGCTTCAGCGGATATGGACTTTTCATCGACAACACATCACAAGTTTACCCAGCTGTTAATGGCTCACCTCCCGGAACAGGTTATACTTTACCATTGAACCAGTGGACACATCTTGCACTTGTAATAGAAAACGGCAGAGCAACGGTTTATGCGAACGGTGTGAGTATATATTCAGCTGCGCATCCGGCTCCTCCCGTACCTTCGGGTAGTTTTGTAATAGGTGCAAATAATAGTGGTGGACAGGCAGCTAATGCCAATTTCGACGAAGTCAGGGTGTGGAATGTTGCCCGCACGCAATGCGAGATCCAACAGTACATGAACTGTGAGATCACCAGCACAGCAAGCGGTCTTGTTGCTAACTACCATTTTAATCAGGGCATCCCTTCAGGAAGCAACACTGCTGTTACCACTTTAACCGATGCCGCAAGCGCCAATACCGGAACACTAACCAACTTTGCATTAACCGGAACCGTTTCCAACTGGGTAAGCCCGGGCGGGGTTATTAGTGGTTCTACAACTCCGGCTTCAATCACAGCAAGTCTTGTTGTAAATGGTAACGGAAACAACGTGCCGCAGGGCGCAGCTACTTCTACGGCCAACAATACCGACTTCGGCACCAATACTTCGGGAACATTCGTGATCTCGAACGGTGGCGGCGGAACGCTGAACATTAACGGCATTTATTTGACTGGCACGAACGCTTCGCAATTTAGTGTTACAACTTCTGCGGCAACAGCCATTACCACCGGAACAACCGCATTTGTAATTGCCCTCACCCCCACCAGCGTTGGTACTGCGAGCGCTATTGTAAATATTACCAGCAACGATTGTACAAATCCAACTTATAGTTTTGTGATTACGGCGAGTACAACACCAGCATCAGCACTGAGATTAGATGGAGTAAATGATTTTGTAGATATAGCACACACGTCTACCTTAAATGCTTTTCCTATTACAGTTGAGACATGGGTTAAAACAAATTATACAAGCAGTTCGGTAAGAGCCGCAATTTTAAGCAAGTATGCACAAGGCTCAGGTAACGGTTGGTCTATACATGTTTTCAATAGTAAAATAGATGCTTATTATTTCAAAGACCCAAGTAATCATATTCCCGCGCCAATTACGACTACATTTAATGTTGCCGATAATAATTGGCATCACGTAGCTTTGGTTGTGGATAATAGCGGAGGAAGAATATATATTGACGGAGCATTAGCATCGGCAGTTAGCTCCTGGAGCGGAACTGCTGGCGCACCAACTAGCACCAACAATTTGCAAATGGGTTTAACCGGGCCCTGGTATTTGCCGGCACAAATTGATGAAGTAAGAATTTGGAATGTTGCCCGCAGCCAATGCGAGATACAAACTTATATGGGTGCTGAGATTACTTCAACCGCAAGTGGTTTAGTTGCCAATTACCATTTTAACCAGGGCATCCCTTCGGGCAGCAACACGGGTGTAACAACATTAATTGACGCCGCAGGAGCCAATACCGGAACTCTTACCAACTTCGCTTTAACGGGTACTATTTCCAACTGGGTAAGCCCGGGCGGTGTAATCAGCGGTTCCACAACACCTGCAACCATTGCCTCCACCCTGCTCGTGAAAGGAAACAACAGCAACATTGTGGCCGGAAGCACTACCCCGACTACCACCAATTTTACTGATTTTGGCAGTGCATCAACCAGAACGTTTGTAGCATTTAATACGGGTACTACAACCCTTTACGTTTCACAACCCTACCTTACTGGTACAAACGCTTCCGAGTTTTCGGTATCGGTAATTGCTTCAAATGCCACCATTGCACCAAGCGCTTCACTTGCTTTTGTGGTGATCTTCACGCCCACTGCCAGCGGTACAAGAAGTGCAATCATTAATATTTCAGGAAACGATTGCGCAACTCCGCTATACTCTTTTGCTATACAAGGTGCTGCATCAACCGCCGATGCGCTTGATCTGGATGGTGTTGATGACTATGCCTCTTGTCCGGTAGTTTCAACTGCCAGCAACAATATTACGTTACAGGCAAAAATCTACTGGAGAGGAAGTAACGGTTTCCACCAGTTTATTATGGCAAATGGCGGCAGCGGTACACGTAACGCCCTTATGATTAGTGTTAGCGGAAGTTTGTGTGCTTATTCAGACGCGTTTGGAATTATCACCAGTACCTATGCTGTTCCAACCAACACATGGCTTGCCGTATCACTTGTCTATAAAAACAACGTTGGCAGACTGTACGTCAACGGATCTGTGGTACACACGTTTGCTTATGCTTCGCTGCCGGTACCAAGCGGAACCTTTATGGTGGGAAGAAGCTCGTCCGGTGAGTATTTTAAAGGCTCCATAGACGAGGTACTGTATTGGGACAGAGCGCTATCTCAATGCGAAATTCAGACTTATCTCAATTCAGAAATAGCAACCAGTTCTAATAGCCTCGCTGCTAACTATCATTTTAATCAGGGATCTGCCAACCTGTCAAACGCAACCACCACACTGGCCCTTGATGCATCGGGCAATAACTATCATCTCACTCTCACGAATTTATCCCTCAACGGAGCCACATCCAACTGGATAAGTCCCGGCGCTGTAACGGCCGGAAATACGGTTACAACACCACCCACTCTTACCGTAAGTGTATCAGGCAATGGTAATCCAATTATTGCCGGAAGCACAAGCACCAGCACATTAAATAATACCAGTTTTGGTTCGCTCTGCGTTGGTAATGCCACAGTTTCCAAAACATACTCCATTCAAAATACAGGCAGCAGCGTTCTTTACCTCAGTGGTATCAATGTAACAAGCGGCTTAGGATTTACCGTAGGAACCTATCCGTCCACTGTTGCTGCGTCTGGCAGTGCTACATTCCCGGTTATTTTCAATACAGGTACCGTTGGTGTTCAAAACGCCAGTGTAACTATCACCACAAATGATTGCAACACCCCCGAATATGTTTATGCAATTACGGCCACTGTAAACGCATTGCCCACTGCCGTCATTAGCTCTCCTGCCAGCAATACGGCTATTTGCGCAGGACAAACCACCAGTATTTTGGCATTGGGTGTAGGCCCGGGATCTTATACCATTGGGTTTACAAACTCCAACAGCATTAGTATTGCAAATGGTGCAACGTTTACGCCAACCACCAGCGGCACGTATTCTGCTTATGCCACCGATATTCTTACCGGATGTTCAGGCACCAGTGCTGCTGTAGTAAATATCAGTGTTAACCCGCTTCCCACCATCACCACCTCAGGCTCGCCAACGCTTTGTATTGGTGGCAATGCAAATATTTCGGCCAGTGGCGCTGTTAACTACACCTGGGCATCGGTTGGTACTGGTACCGGCATTACGGTTAATCCAACGGTTACAACCATTTATACGGTTACCGGCGCTGATGCCAATGGCTGTCAGGGCACTGCCCAGCATACACTTACCGTTAATCCGCTTCCAACCATCACGGTTCCGAGCGGTTCTATTTGTAACGGACAATCCTTTGTCATTACTCCAACCGGAGCCGGTGTTGGTGGCACTTACACTATCACCGGGGGTAGCTTCACCGTGAGCCCAACAACCAACACGTTCTTTGTTGTCATTGGAACCAGCACAACGGGCTGCGCCAGCCAGGGCACCATGAATGGGGTTTCGAACATAACGGTGAACGCGTTACCAACTGTGGCCATTAGTAATGGCAGTATTTGCTCAGGTAATTCGTTTACACTTGTGCCAGGCGGTGCGCTCACCTACACCATGAATAGCGGAACGCTTACTGTGAATGGCGGCACAAGCTATGTGGTGACTCCAACGGTAACAAGCAACTACTCAATTACCGGAACCAGCTCTCTTGGCTGCGTGAGCGGAAACACCACGGTGGGCACTATTACCGTAAATGCAACACCGACTTTGGCTGTAAACAGTGGTTCGATTTGTAACACTCAATCCTTTGTGATCCTGCCAAGTGGCGGCGGAACATACAGTGTAACAGGAAACAACTTTACGGTTTCACCGTCAACTACTACTTCCTTTAGCGTTACAGGAACGGGAACTAACGGATGCCCCGCATCGAATACGATTGTGTCAACGGTAACGGTAGCACCATTGCCAACCATTTCTGTGTCTAACGGAACCATTTGTTTAAATCAAACAGCAACCATTACGCCTTCGGGTGCATCATCTTACTCTATTACCGGCGGCACTCTGACGGCCAGCGGAACAACGTTTGCTACATCTCCTAGTGTAACTACAAATTATTCTATTACAGGAACCAACGCAGCCGGTTGCCTGAGCGCTTCGTCTGCCACTATGAGTTTGCTGGTAAACGCGCTGCCTACCATTACGGCCAACACCACGAGTTCGGCTGTGTGTGTTGGTAATACGGTTGTTGTAAGCGGCAGTGGAGCCAACACCTTTACATGGACAGCTTCTTCGGGAACGGTTACAAACGGTGTTGCTTTTTCTCCAACCACAAGTGCCACTTATTCTGTAACGGGCACAAACACAATAACAGGATGTGTTAGCGCCAGTGCTTCCATTGTAAATATTGCAGTAAATGCAAACCCCACCATCACCACCTCAGGCTCGCCAACGCTTTGTATTGGTGGCAATGCAAATATTTCGGCCAGTGGCGCTGTTAACTACACCTGGGCATCGGTTGGTACTGGTACCGGCATTACGGTTAATCCAACGGTTACAACCATTTATACGGTTACCGGCGCTGATGCCAATGGCTGTCAGGGCACTGCCCAGCATACACTTACCGTTAATCCGCTTCCAACCATCACGGTTCCGAGCGGTTCTATTTGTAACGGACAATCCTTTGTCATTACTCCAACCGGAGCCGGTGTTGGTGGCACTTACACTATCACCGGGGGTAGCTTCACCGTGAGCCCAACAACCAACACGTTCTTTGTTGTCATTGGAACCAGCACAACGGGCTGCGCCAGCCAGGGCACCATGAATGGGGTTTCGAACATAACGGTGAACGCCGTGCCGGGAATCACCGTTAACTCTGCAACCATTTGCTCGGGCAATACTGTGGCCATTGTGCCTTCGGGAGCAAACACCTACACCATTACCGGTAACAACTTCACCGTGTCACCAAACGTAAACACTTCTTACTCGGTTACCGGCACCAGCACGGCGGGTTGTGTAAGCACCCTGGCTGCCGTGAGCAGTATCTCGGTAAATACTACGCCCACTATTGCTGTTAACAGCGGAAGCATCTGTAGTGGCTCGTCGTTTGTAATTATTCCTGGTGGTGCCAGTTCTTATTCCATCACCGGAAACAACTTTAGTGTCAGCCCTGCTAACACCACTACCTATGGTGTAACCGGAACTTCTACAAACGGATGTGTGAGTGGTAACACGGCCGTAGCTACGGTTTCGGTATTTGCCAATCCAACCATTACCGTGAACAGCGGAACCATTTGCAACGGTCAGCAATTTGTAATGAGTCCAACAGGCGCTGTGTCTTACACCTATTCAAGCGGAAGTGCCAGTGTGAGCCCGGTTGCAAACACCAGCTACTCGGTTATAGGAACAAGCTCTGCAGGATGTGTAAGCCAGACCTCTGCGGTAGCTAATGTTACGGTGAACGCCGTCCCAAGTATCAGTGTTAACTCTGCAACCATTTGCTCGGGCAATACTGTGGCCATTGTGCCTTCGGGGGCAAACACCTACACCATTACCGGTAACAACTTCACCGTGTCACCAAACGTAAACACTTCTTACTCGGTTACCGGCACCAGCACGGCGGGTTGTGTAAGCACCCTGGCTGCCGTGAGCAGTATCTCCGTAAATGCAACGCCCACTATTGCTGTTAACAGCGGCACGCTTTGCGAAGGCAGTAGTTTCACCATTGTGCCTGCAGGTGCAATCTCATATACAATAAATGGCGGGACCTTCACTGTAAACCCGGTTATTAGTACAGGCTATTCGGTAACCGGAACAGGCACCAATGGCTGCGTGAGCGCCTCGGCTGCAATTAGCAATCTTACAGTGAACCCCACACCAACTATTAGCGCTACCAACGGCACACTGTGTTCTGGACTCTCCTACACAATTAATCCTTCCGGAGCTTCGACCTACAC
>CALMNJ010000073.1 GCA_937868675.1 uncultured Bacteroidota bacterium
TTAGCTACTTCCCGGCCTTGCGCTCAAAAACGTAAATCTGGCTCTGGGATTGCGGCTGATAGCCGTTCATTTGCTCGCGCCATTTGTACACGCTGGTGTATCCGTTCACCATATCCACCAGGCCAATGACGTCGTAATTTTCGCGTACGTACTTTTCGTACCACTCAAACACATAACGTTCGGTGTTTGGTTGTATAAAAAGCGATATCTGATGGTTAAAGAACACGAGGTATTTTGGTTTGGCCTTTTCAACATCGGCCACAAATTCGCGCTGCCATGCATGATGCTCGGGCACATCGTTTACGAGAGCGGCAAAGTATGCGTGCCGTGAAGGGCATTTCTTTTTTGTGTAGAAATAAATCTGAGGTTCAGATCCCAGAAGCACAATGCCATCTTCGGGTTTGGAATTGGCGTTAATGTAATTGGCAATGGCCATGGATTCGGGGAAGGGGTTGTTGCCATAAACGGTGCGCATGATGCGGTCATAATCAGGGCTAAAGTAATAATCCTTGTTTTTATTGAGGTGCACCAGGGTTGCCACAATAAACACAGATAGGTAGGCAATACCAATGTTCTTCCATTTCATTTTTAAGCGCACGGTAAGCATTTCGGTGATAACGTAATAGCAAAGCCCTGAAAGGATGGCCAAACCAGGCAGTATTTGAATCCAGTAGTGCCCGTAAAAATAAAAGCCGGGAAACACGGTGGCGAACGAGAGGCCTAAAAGCAGAACCGCCATAATGCGCAGCCTGAGCGGAAAGTTTTTGAGGAGAAGGATGCCCATCGAAATAAACGCGTGCCACCAAAACAGTTTGTACTCGCCGGTAATGGCTTTAAAGCTGAATTCAAGGTATTGTTTGCCTTGTTCCCAGGTTATTTTTCCGACGTAGTTTTTGGGCGTCAGGTAGGCCCAGTAGATCATTTCGTTGAAGGCGCCTTTAAGTATAATGGCCAGAAAAACGATGCCGATAACGGAAAACACACCCGCCGAATAAATAGCACCTTTTTTTATGACGTTCACTATTTTTTTGTCTTTATTGGGCGAAAAAAACTGGTCACTTATCACCACCAGGCCACCCCATAACACCAAAAACAAACCGCTGGTTTTGGTCATGAAAGCAGCCCCCATAGCCAAACCCATAAAAAAGTGATACTTCCAGCCACTGTTGTTAATGGTGTAAGCGTAAAAGAAAATACCAAGGCTGATGAAGAAGGCCACCCCGTGCTCACTTTGAACGGTAAATCCGCTAAGATTAGGTGTAAGCGAAACGATGGCGTAAGTAATGGCAGTAATGGCGCCTGCATAAGGTGAGAACATGCGTCGCGAGGCAAAAAAGAGCAGGAATACAGTGAGTATATTCAGGAACATAAAGCCCATGTGGAGGCCCTTTACGGTATCGCCAAAAACGCCCACCATAAAGGCATAGAAATAAAACAGTCCTGGAAACTTTTGCTCATAAAAATCTTTGTAGGGCGTTTTTCCTTCGAGCAACAGTTTGCCAATGTAGCCGTAAATGCCCTCATCGCGCTCGAACGGAATTCCAAAAAACTTGCTGCGGATGGCAATGATAAGTAACACAACAAATCCGAGTACTGAATACGCAATTTTATCTTCTTTGCTAAGTTTTAAAAACGATTTGGAAGGCTTTGATGTTTCGGCATTCGCTGTTTTTTTGGCGCCGGTTTTATGTGTGCTTTGCTTTGCCATGTTCTATTACTTTGCAGAAATTAGTTTTATGTGATTGTAAGTTTGTTCGATACCGGTGCTTACCGGGGTAAACAGGAAATTTTTGTGATGTGCTAAAATCCGGCTGTTGTCAAGGTCAATGTAACTGTTGTCGCTGCCACGGGCCGGAAAATACTCCACCTCAAACGGGGCATGGATCCTTTGCCTGAGTACTTCAATGAGCTGGTTCAGCGACAGGGTATCGCCCGAAGAAATATTGTAAATGCCCGGCGATGCATCAAGGTTGAGCGAGTGACACATCAGCTCGGCCACATCGTGCACGTATATATAGTTGCGCGTGTTGCTGCCGTCGCCATACACTGTTATTTTTTTATCGCGGATAATTTTTTCGATGAAGGTGTTTATGACACCAAGGCCCTTTGAGGTGTCCTGCCCTTCGCCGTAAACATTCGATACGCGGTAGATATCGTAATTAATGCCGCTTTTAATCCAG
>CALMNJ010000074.1 GCA_937868675.1 uncultured Bacteroidota bacterium
TTCCCGGTGAGCTTTTTCATGACCTCGTTCTCGTAACTCGAGCCGATAGGGAGCTCCTTGCCCTCAATGATAACCGATTTATTCTTGATTCGTTCAACACGTTTCACCGCCACTATAAACGAACGGTGTATTCTCACAAAATCCTTTGCAGGTAGTTTTTCAAGCAGATTTTTCATGGTCATGCGCGCCACGATGGGTTTGTGTCCATTGAGGTGAATGCGAATATAATCGTCAAGCCCCTCTACCGAAACAATATCGGCAATGTTTACTTTAATGAGACTGAAATCGGCACGGATAAAAAAATGTTTATCATCCGAAACGGGGCTCTGGGTAAGAAAATTAAGATATTCGTGCGCTTTACGAACGGCCTGGGCGAATCGCTCGTAAGTAAATGGCTTTACGAGATAATCTACTGCTTTCAGATTAAATCCTTCCACCGCATAATCGGCGCGGGACGTAATAAATATCACCATGGTATCTTGTTTAAGCTGTTTATAAAGATCAATGCCATTAAGCCCAGGCATGTCAATATCCAGAAAAACCAGGTCGGCCGGAAACTTATTGAGGTGCCGGAGGCCGTCTCTGGGGTCACCAAAGGATTTTTCGATGTTCACCGTACCAAGTTCTTTGCAGAAATTCTCTATCACTTTTATAGCGATAGGTTCATCATCAATTGCAACTGCTTTAATCATGACTTTGCCTTTTTAACGTTTTTATTTGGTGTAAATCTCAAGCCCACAAGCCCAACCATATAATGGTAATTAATACCAGATTCTTTTATCACTTTTGTTTCCAAACCGGCAGTGAGGTAAACTGCCCACTGCGGTGTTACCATATATGATGGGGTAAGTGTGATTCTGTTCCATGTGGCATCATAGGCGTTGTTTACAAACATTGCCATGTTTTCACTGATATTCCCGCCTTTATTAAACAGGGCGGTTGCATTTACAAAAAACCGGCTGCCAAGTCTTGCATTCACAAATGGGACGATTGCTACATTTGAAAAGGTAAACTTGTTCTCGCTATGCAAATATGAATTGAAACCAACCGATGTATTGTTATTCCGGAAAGGATAAAAAATAAGTCCGGCCCCCGTCTGATATTGTGTGGTAGAGTCATGTAGGTAAATCGTTCCGCTAATTGAAAAGTCGAACAATTGGGTTTGTTTTGTTAATCCGGCAGCGGCCACAAGTCCAAGTGCCTTTTCATAACTATCAACTTCCACCAGCAAGGTTGTGGTTTTCACCGGTGGTAAGGGCCCTCCCGGGTATGGGGGTGCAGGTTGAACCGTTTCCTGGCCAATGGCGTACGATTTTAACACGCTGTTTGTATAAAGCAAATGCGCGCCGGCCTGCAACATCAATCCGCTGCCAAGCGGAATATTGCCCCGCACATAATACTGGTACTGTGTATAATTGAACCTTGACTCATCCTGCAAATAATAATTCAGTGCATGTGTAAACGACACACGGCGACCCAGATAATGATTAAGTCCTACCTGTCCGAATATGGCGGGTTTGTATAAATTTACACTATCAGGCAGTTTGGCACCCGCTTCGGCAAAAACGTAGGCCAGCTTTTCAGGTTTTTTGGTTTTCATATGGGCAGCCATTTCAGGCGCAAAGGAGGCGCTGAGTTTTCTGGCATCCTCGGCACGCTCCGAAAAAAGATATGCGTAATACAAGTACTCCTGCGAGAGCTGATCGCCTTCGTTAAACTTCAGCGCTTTCTCAAAATGCACTATAGACTGCCGATATCGTTTTAGTTCATACGTTGCAATTCCTGCCCTTACCCGCAGGTAATAATAATCTATGCCCTGAGCGAATGCCTCATCACTGAGCATTATCAGTTCTTTCCAGTTTTTTGCCAGATAATACTCATAGGTTTTGCTTTCAACCATGGTATAATCCAGTGTGCCACCGGCCTGCATGCGGCAGGCCGACATTAAAGCCACGAGAACTACTCCGAACCAGTATTTTCTGCAGTAATACACTCGTTTCCTTTGTTAATGATTAATTTATTTATTCTGTTTTTAAACACCTCTATGCTAAATGTTATTTCAGCTATATCCGAATTCCCATTACGGTTAAGCATAGCCGAATCAAGTATGATTTTATCGCCTTCCTCGCCATTATTGCTCCTGAATCTGCACCTGTAAACCGGACGCATAAAAATATAAAATGGTGCCAGGAGGTCCTGAACAGGCTTGAGCCAGGGGTGGCGATAGGTTTCCACGGGCAGTCTGTCTTTTATTTCGAGGCCCGAAAAATAACTGAGCACAATCTTATAAGCGGCCAGATAGAAATAATACAGAAGGCAATTTTTATTTCCGGCATACCCTGTGAAATAAAAAATATTTTCGTTGTAACTGAGGTAAGCTCTCGAACCGGTGCGTTTACAATAAATATACGTGCTGTTGTAGGCGTCGGTTATTACCTCCCAGCTTTCGTCAATAATTTTGTTTTGTTGCTTCGTGACAAAGCGCATTTTTTTCCCAGGAATAAAATGGAAGGCTTCTTTGAGCAGAGGTGTTGGCTGTGGCCGCAGAATAACCTCACCTTCCTGAGGCACTTCGAACGAATGAAATTTAAACCCTTCCTGGCCTTTGCTTATAAAGTAACTGATAGGATAGCTGAGTGTTGCGGCACCAATAACAGCAGATGATTGGATCTGAAAATGAATGTGGGGTTCGGGTGATCGGCCAGAGTTACCACACAAAGCCAGAATGTCACCGCGTTTTACATAATCGCCTTCTTTTACCTTAATGCTTTCCCTTTTCAGGTGGCTGAGTTTTGTAAATAATTTTTCACTGTGCTTTATAATAACGGTGTTACCCCAGTTTTCTTTCAGGTTCACATCGCCAATCATGTTGTCGTCGGTTCCGTCTTTCACCGTCACCACATATCCATCGGCCGGTGCCAGAACCGGCAACGAATAACAGTAAAAATCCTCGGGCGACCTTCCCGGCATGCGGTAAGTTTTTCGCTCGCTATCAGTAACAACAAAATCTAACGCGTATTTCCATTCTTCCTTGTGTGTGTGTTTACCATTATGGCCCTGTGACACGGTCCACTCACCGAAAAACGGCAGGTAAATATGCACCAGCGTGTCGCGTTTAAACCGCTCAAGATAGGTGTAAAAGGCATACAGGTTTTTTTCAGGAGAGTAAAGCTGATACTGTACCAGATTCAGATTTTTGGCAGAAACCCTGTTTTGAAGTACCGATAACAGAATGATGACAGCCATTGAAAAAGGCAGTGAATACAGCGGTAAATGAATTGGCAGAACTATAACCGACAGCGCCTTTTGGAACACCGCCGTAAGAGGTACCGCCAGCAATACAAGCAAAAATGAATGAAGTGATGGGATAAGATAAAACCCTGATAGTGCAATGGCAACGAATACATAGTTAAAGCCAGCCATCAGATATTCGTTGCCACAACCCGCTCCGGCAGTTAGCCTGAAATAAACATATCCGCCTATAAAACCCAGCCACGAAAGGAAAAACGCGATACGTGAGCTGATAAGCAGACCTATGCTGATGATAATTCCGGCAACAATCCTTTTTTGAAAAAAGATGGAGGCCATGGTTTTGAAATACAGGAAGAGTGTGTGTCCGATTCCGAGCCTGCTGAGTTTGTGCGAAAGGAGTTTCATCCACTCATCAACCAGATTGGTATGATCGTGCCATGGGCGCGTTACAAGAATACCTTCCTGAAAGCCCTGAACATTAAGCAATACAAGCCAAACTGAAAGTACAAACGGAATGCTGAGGAAAGGCAGATTAAAGCGCCGCATGAAAGAGTCCAGCCAGATTAAAACAAAAAAACTGATAA
>CALMNJ010000075.1 GCA_937868675.1 uncultured Bacteroidota bacterium
TAATAAAGGAATTGTTATTGATGCACTCTTGGGAACAGGAAGAAATAGAAAATTTTACAATGCTATATGCAGGCAAAAGCAAGAGCGAACTCGGCGAAATTATTGACAATGGTCGTTACTCAAACTCGGCCGTTGAGGCCGCTGCGGCATTATTGCGTCAAAAACTAAAAAATGAAACAGGAACTAACCCGGAAACGGGCAGAGTTTAATGAAATTTATATCCTTACACGCTATAACAAACAATTCGTAAATAACATGAAGAACCTAAATCCTCTATTGATTTTTCTGATACCAGCAGCTATGCTCAACTCATGCGGCCCCCAGGATCTGAATATAAAAAAGGAACAAAAGGCGGAAACTGTAATTGACACGTCCTTAATCGCCATTTTACCTTTCAACGCTGAAACCAGTTTTATTTACAAAAACGGCAGGCCTGCGCAGTTAAACACTGAAGACATTTTAGCGATTGAACATATTCTTTCTGAAAGCATTGATAAATACAACAGTGAACAGGAAGGTGAAATGAAGCGTATCGCCGAAAATTATAAAAACTCTGAGGTAAACCGGGATGATTTTATAATTGATCTGAAAAAATATAAACGGCAATACATAACCTATTTTAACATCGAAGGAGAAAAAGAAGTGTGGGTTAACTGCTTTTGTAGCCCCCCAGGCCCATACTGGAGAAAAGAACTATTTCTGGTTGATGATGGCGGAAACTGTTATTTCAATATCACCATAAACCTAACAACAAAAAGACCTGCCGATTTAAGCGCAAACGGAGTTGCATAAGATGAAACCGTTATCTATTTTTTTGTTACTGAACGTAACGTTCCTGACCCAGGCCCAAACACCCAACAAAAATTTCAATACGCTGCTCGCAACTATTGACACCCTCAGAGCCGTTGTGAACAGCGCTACCAGCGCATCTTCGGAAGACACGCTGGCCGTTTATAAAAGCGATCGTGTGGCCACAGCGCTTGCCGGTGTATTCCGGTGCCGGCAGGCATTTACATACAACCTCGACAGCCTGTTGCTCAACGAGCGCTACTACATGGTGCACACACAAAATAAGCAGTTGTGGATGTTTTGCTGGACTGCCAATAACTTCGGTACATTTCAGATGAGTTGCCACCTGTTTGTTTACAACAACCCCCAAAAAGGCTTGCAGTTATATATTGACCAGGGCGGGAACAGGGAGAATGAAACCGCCACAATTAACTATAACGATTACCTTTTTAACGCATCGCAACTGTGTAACGAATACCGGGGAGCGTGGTTTTCTGAAATATACCGGCTGCCTTCATCCAAAAACAAATTATACCTGTTAATCGGTTCGGTAGTGGGTTGCGCCACCTGTTGCGAAAAAGTAGCCGCCGTGGTGGAGCTGACGTCTGATGGAATTAATTTCTCTTACCCCGCATTTTCTTCCGAAAACGGCAATTCGCCCTGCTTCAGCGTGGATGCCCGTTGTGGAAATATTGAAGCTTTTGATTACAATCCAAAAACCGGGACATTGCGCTATTCCTATATTAAGGGCGACGCGACCCCGGACAGTGAGAGTGATTCTGAAAAAGTAAGAGGCAGCATGCGCTTCAACGGCGTGGCGTTTTATTAACAACATGCAGAAAACATTGACACGTTCCTGAACAGAAGCATTTTTCGATCGGGCTATTAAATAAAACAAAAAAGCACTTTTGCCCATTACGTGTCCTTTCTTACCTTTGAAAATAATTTATGAGCCATTCCATTCAGCAACTTAAAATAGGTATGCTTGGCGGCGGGCAGCTTGGCCGCATGATAATCCAAAACGCCATTAATCTTAATCTTGACATTTCGGTGCTTGACCCCGATAAAGAAGCACCCTGCAGGTATCTGGTAAAAAAATTCACGCAGGGAGCGCTCACCGATTTTGATACCGTTTATACTTTCGGAAAAGACAAAGATCTTATCACCATCGAAATTGAGAACGTAAACATTGAAGCCCTGAAAAAGCTGGAGCAGGAAGGTAAAAAGGTATATCCTCAACCTCATATTATAGAACTGATACAGGACAAGGGTTCACAGAAAATGTTTTATCAGCGAAACAACATTCCAAGTCCCGATTTTTTCCTGGTTGAGCATAAGTCGCAGATCAGCAAATACAAAGATTTTTTTCCTTTCTTTCAGAAGTTGAGGCGCGGCGGTTACGATGGCCGCGGTGTAACCCGTCTGGCTGATCCCGACAAATTAGACGTGGCCTTTGACGCGCCAAGTGTACTTGAACGGCTCGTTGACTTTGACAAGGAACTCAGCGTAATTGTGGCCCGCAGCGAAAGCGGAGAAGTAAAATGTTTTCCGGTGGTTGAATGCGAATTTAATCCGAAAGCAAACCTCGTTGAGTTTTTATTCAGTCCGGCAAACATCAAAAAAAGTGTTGAAAAAGAAGCCATTCAGATTGCAGCCATGGTGGCCGAAAAACTCGGCATTGTGGGTTTGCTGGCCGTAGAATTGTTTTTAACCAAAGACGGAAAAGTGCTGGTAAACGAGGTGGCTCCGCGTCCGCACAACAGCGGACACCATACCATTGAAGGCAATGTTACTTCACAGTTTGAACAGCACCTTCGGGCCATTCTTAACCTGCCCCTGGGCGACACCGCGATCGTAAAAGCCGGCGTGATGGTGAATGTGCTTGGTGAAGAAGGTTACGAGGGCACTGCCCTTTACAAAGGACTTGATGATATTATGAAATTTAGCGGTGTTTATGTTCACCTCTACGGCAAGGTACTTACCAAACCTTTCCGTAAAATGGGACATGTAACCGTTGTGGACAATGACATACTGAAAGCAAAACAAAAAGCAAAACTGGTAAAAAGCACGCTCAAAGTAATTGCATAAACCCCTTTAATACTTTCTGTGATGGAAGAACGTTTGTGTCCGGAATGCGGAACACCGCTTCGCGGCAGGCTCGACAAAAAGTTTTGCAGCGATATGTGCCGCAACAACTTCAACAACAAAATAAACAGTGATGCCAACAATCTGGTTAGGAACATTAATAATATTTTGCGCAAAAACCGGCGCATTCTTCAGGAGTTATTGACTGGCGAAAAAACGACGGTATCCCGGCAGAAGTTATTGGATAAGGGTTTTAATTTTGCGTATCATACGAACTCACATGTTACCCGCAACAATCATACCTATCTTTTCTTTTACGAATTCGGTTATTTCTTACTCGATAACGGAATGGTTCTAATTGTGAAAAGAAATCAGGAGTAAATCCCTCTGCCCTATTTTATCCTGAACCAGAACGATCCACCGTGGCGCTCCACATTGCGGGTGTTATCGCTTTGCCATATCGGTTCAAGCATGGCCGCCAGGGCTTTGTCTTCGCTCACAAAAATTCCGGGCATCAACACCTCGTATTTCTGAGGGTTGGCCAGCAAAAAAGCCGCCAGTACATATTGCTCAGAATAAAACCGATCGCACATATCCTGCGGGTAATCGTAAGGCAGGTAAATATCGTGTATGTGAACGATGACACCAGGTTTTAACTGCGGCAATAATTCCAGAAAACAAACTGTAGCATCTGAGTTTGGCAGGCAGCGGTGCGAGTTATCAATAAACAGGATGTCGCCCGCATTAAGGCTGTTGAGGATTACGCCATTGTCGTTGAGATTCTCAAGTGGCTGACGAATTACCTGATCGGCCAAGTGATCTATGTTGGCCCTTGGAAAGGGGTCAATGGAAATAACTTTAGTAGCAAGCGAATGGTCCTTAATACACTTGCGGGCCACTTTGGTGGAGTTTCCGGAGCCTATCTCGATGTATACTTTTGGCTGATACAGTTTAAGGAACGTGTATAAAGTAACGATGTCGAGGCCGGGCAAAAAACCGTTGTTCCATGCAGGCTCGTTCTCGTTCGTTTCTTTGTCGGTTGTTTTTATTCCATAAAACACGTCCTTTAAATTCAGCATTGCGGCAATAGCCTCCACATAGTTGTTGCGCTGCGAATCTATAATCGAATACAGTTGTGCATGTGGCTTTTTGCCATAGCCATAGCGTGGCTTCATGTCAACTTTATACTCCAGGATCAGTTTCTGATACTTCGGTAAAAATAATTTTATTGTATTCTTAAGGTTCATGCGCTTCCGGCAATTTTTGTTTTTTGTTTTTCCTGCTTCAGATAAAAAAGATCCATGCACACCAGCGCCGCCAGAAAAGCCCAGAAGGGAAGCGAAAGCTTATCGGTGTCCAGAAAATTATTGAAAAAACCATGCACAAAATAAGTCATCAAGCCCAGAAAAAGCGATATACAAAGTACCTTGTCCTCACGTTCCATTATTGAATACACCAGCCGGTAGCCCAGCGATGTAGAATAAAACAAAAGAACTACCACAATCAATAATCCCACAATACCCTGCTCCGCCAGCGGCCCAAGATACTCACTGTGCGCATTGCCGTTTGTTCCGAAATTGGTGCTTATTATCGTAAGCTGGTAACTTAGCTGATACGGCGCATATTTAAACATATACGTGCCGGGTCCCCAACCCAGCCATGGCTTGTCTTCCCACATCCGGATAGCGCAGCTCCAGCGATTAATGCGTTCCCTGTTCGATGCGTCGGTAGAGATGTTTGAAACCGATTGAATATTATTCTCAAAACCTCCCTCAGCGTCTGTGCTATTACGCCCCAACACCATTAATATTTCGGTTTGAAAAGCAAAGAAAATTACCACACCGCTCACAAGCGTGATGATGATGGTTCGAAATTTTAGTTTTAGAAGGAGGGTCCCCAAAATGCAAAGCGCTACAACTAGGCTTAACCAGCCTGCCCTTGCAAACGAAAGCACAATGGCCATCATAAACAAAAGAAACAAACCCAGAGCCATCAGGCGCATGAACTTCGAAACCGATTTCATTAACATGATTCCTACCATCACCGGGATAAACATAGCCAGGGCTGCGCCATAAGCGGTGTGATCGTTATAAAAAGGTGATACGACCCAGTCGGCCGCCTTATCGTTAAAATTATAACCCGCATGTACCACGGTTGTGTAACATACCACAATGGCGAGTGCAAATGCGTAAGCAAACACAAAGTTGATTATATTTTTGCGATGCACAAACAGGTGTTGCATAATGATGTAGCATGAAAAAATAAACCACAGCCTTGATGTAAAATATTTTATTGAAACAACAAAATCGGTACTGGTAAAGCACGTAAAAAGCATCCAGCCCAGCTGTATATAGATAATCCAGCTCACGGGATGATTCATAAATTTTTGATCGCTCACCCGTTTGTGAAGTGAATTAAGTATGTACATAAACATCAACCCTGCCATAATTGGCTCGGTGGGGATGCTGAGGTCAGGGCCTTGTGTGAGTCCCATTTCTTTGAGTGAGATGGCCAGGGGTGTAGCAAAAGCCAGCACGTATACCAGATATTGCAAATGGAAAATGGCAAGGTAAATGATAAAGAGTGCAATTGGAATTACATTGTAAGGATAGATGTAGAATTTTTTGTTGGCAAAAATATACCCATCACCAACGATGTATGCCATCAGTAGCGCAGGCACAATATAAGGCGCTGCAATACTGAGGAACTTACTGTAATAGCTCCTTAAACTCTGATTATTGAACGGGCTTGCCAAATTTTTCCTTTATTAAGAAAAAGAAAAGGCCTAACAGATTGGCTGCGATAACAGATATGAGTACAATAATCATACGTTTTGGCCTGGCTTTAAACTCGTCTGGTTTCGCTTTTTCGACCCTGAACTTAATTGGTATTTGCGCCCGGTAATTTACCAATGCCTCATCGTATTTCATTTTAATATCAGGGTACTTTGAAGAGTACTTATCAAGATTATCTTTAATGGTGGTGTATGCACTCCCGTATTTCTTTAGCGTGTCAAGCACCGTTTCGATGCGTTTGGCAGCCGCAGCATCACCTTTTTCAAGGGCCTTGGCATGACTTTTTGCATAAGCTTTTACCTGCTCCTTGTAGTGCAGCACACCCAGTTTTCGCAGTGTATTAAGGCTATCTTCAAGTTCTTTCATGCGTATGAGCGTAAGGTCGTATTCCTCCTTCACGATTTTTACAATCTTGCCCGATACCTCGCGGTTCATGTCGTAACGCACACTATCGCAGTAATCCGAAATACTGTTGGCCAGAATGGCTGCGCTATCTGCCGTGTAATCATAGGCCTCTACTCTAATACTGTTGTATTCGGTGCGTTTAACGGTTACCATATCCTCCCACTTCTGCTTCAGATAATGTAACTCAAATATTGTATCCTTAATTCCCCAGCGATCCCATAGATTAAGGGCGTTGGCCACCCTCAATTTCAACTCGTCGCAGGTAAGCAGTTGCATCAGTTTTTCGGTGTCGTCGGCATCTCCAAACATCATGTAATCTTCCTGATTACCCGCATTAGCCTCAATCACAAGCTTGGATACCGAGAACTGCCGCGCCGGAAAAAGTACGGCCACCGACTTGTATTGTTTTGATATCAATAATGCAATCACCGAGCTTACCAGTAAGGCGCCAAGCGTTATCCATAAAAATTTCATGCGCCAGCTGTAAATTTTCAGAATCAGGTTTTTTGCTGATATATTCTCAATCATTGTTCCTGCCGTTTAATTAATTTTAGTACCGACTTTATACTTACCATACCTGTGGCAAAGGCCAGCAGTGCGCTAAAGATAAGCATTATTACAAAGTTTATCATCCATGTATTGCCAGGTCCCTTGATCATGTTAAACGTTAAGTAATTGATAAGAAAAAGTCCTACAATAAATAGAAATAACGAAGTCAGTAACTTTTTATTGACATGAAAATTAAAAACTTTATAACAAATATAAACCTGTAGCAGCCCAGTTAGCATTTGGGTTACCAGACTTGAAATGGCGCTGCCCAGCGCATGCATTTTAGGAATGAGGATAAGATTGAGTCCCACATTAATTACTATGCCACCCATGGCAACATAATTCTGTTTTTTGAGATTGCCACTGGCAGTAAGCAGTGTGCCAAAAATATAGGAGAGTGAAATGGCCGTGAAACAGTTGAGCAGTACGGCCAAAATTTCATAACCCTGTGTATCACCCGTATAAATTTTATCAAAAAAACGCTCGGCATAAAAAATGGTGCTGATTGAAACAATAAGTGCCGGGGTGAGCAAAAGAGTGAAGGACATTTTTACAACCTTTTCAATGCTTTCTTTGTGTTTGATCATGCGGCTGAACATGGGGAGCAACTGAACCGAGAACAGGTACGCAATTTGGTTGGCTGCATCAAGCAGCCTGAAACTTTTGGCATAAATACCGCTTTGCTGCTTGCCGAAATCGCCAGGCAGCAGCTTGGCTATCATAACACTGTCAAACCGGTTGTAAAAAGCCATGAGCAAAAAAAGCACAG
>CALMNJ010000076.1 GCA_937868675.1 uncultured Bacteroidota bacterium
CGAAAGGTTATTTACCGATTGGGCCACCATGGCGGCTTTTATAAGATACACGGGGCTCATGGTATCCGATTCGCAATAATAGGCAAAATCGAGAAACACCTTTACCGCCTGCTGCGCCTGAGCCTCATTGGCCTCGGTGGCTCTGTGCAGTATACTATCCATTCGCACGGCAGCCATGTACAAGGTATCACAATCACGCGGCGAAAAGAATTCGCTTTTTTTTATTACACTGTCTTTATTTGCAGAATCCATTTGAGCAGGTTGTTCCTGTTTCGCTTCGGTACATGCGGATAAAAGCGCCACTATTACTGCAAGGGCAAAAGTGAATCGGAAGCTAATTATACGGTAACAAAAAAAGTGCATGAACTTTATTTACTTTCTGGCTTTGTATAGCTTTGTTTTATAATCCGCCGTGGTTTTTCCGCTTGCAATGTCGTTGAGCTTGCCGGCAATCAGCTTACGTTTAAATGGACTTAGCCTGTCGGTAAACAGTTTACCGTCAATATGGTCGTATTCATGCTGAATAACGCGTGCAATTACTCCGTCGTATTTTTCGCGATGCTTTACAAACTTCTCGTCGTAATACTCAATCTCAATTTCCTTTTTACGTATCACATCCTCATTCAGCTTCGGAATGCTGAGGCAACCTTCGTTAAACTTCCATTCTTCACCCGATTCTGAGATCATGCGGGCATTGATGAACACCTTTTTGAAATTCTTAAGTTGTAGTTTTTGTTCGGGTGAGTAATCTTCGGTGTCCTCATCATCGTCTTTGGCAAATGGAGAAAGATCGAGTACAAAAAGCCTGATGGCGCGTCCGATTTGCGGTGCAGCAATGCCAAGCCCTTTGGCTTTGTACATGGTTTCGTACATGTTCCCGATGAGCTCTTCAAGCCCTTCGTAATCTTTGGTTATATTCTCCCCCACTTTCCTTAGAACAGGGTCTCCATAAACAACAATCGGCAGTATCATTAGTTTTAGACTGTAAATGTTTAACGACTGTAATTCGGTGCTTCGCGGGTAATCACAACATCGTGAGGATGGCTTTCACGCACACCCGCACCTGTAATTCTTATAAACTTTGCCTTTTGAAGGGCTTTGATATCCTTCGCACCACAATATCCCATACCTGCTTTGAGACCGCCAATAACCTGATAAACAATCTCAGAAAGTGATCCCTTATACGGAACCCTTCCGCTGATACCTTCGGGAACCAGTTTCTTAATATCGTCTTCGGCATCCTGAAAATAACGGTCCTTGCTGCCTTTCTGCATCGCTTCGATAGAACCCATGCCCCGGTAGGATTTAAATTTTCGACCTTCGAAAATGATCGTTTCGCCCGGGCTTTCCTCCGTTCCGGCAAACATACCTCCCATCATTACGGTGCCTGCGCCAGCCGCCAGTGCTTTTACAATATCGCCGGTAAAGCGGATACCACCGTCGGCAATAAGCGGAACATTTTTGCTTTTAAGTGCCGTGGCTACGTCCATAATGGCTGAAAGTTGTGGTACACCAACACCCGCAATGATACGTGTGGTGCAGATGGACCCCGGACCAATACCAACTTTTACAGCATCGGCACCGGCCTTTACCAGGTCAAGGGCTGCCTGACCGGTGGCCACATTGCCAACAACCACCTGAAAGTCTTTATACTTCTTTTTTACTTCTTTTAGCTTGTTAATAACGCCTTTGCTGTGGCCATGTGCGGTATCAATAATAATGGCATCAGCTCCGGCATTTACCAGAGCGTCCACGCGCTCCATGGTGTCGGCGGTAACACCAACTGCTGCTGCCACACGGAGGCGGCCACGCTCATCTTTACATGCATTGGGGCGTACCTTTATTTTAATGATGTCCTTGTAGGTAATCAGTCCAATAAGCTTCCCTGATTTTTCAACGATCGGAAGCTTCTCGATTTTGTGTTCCTGCAATATTTCCTCCGCTTTTTTGAGGTTAATACCTGGGTTTGCACAGATGATTTTATCCCGCTTAGTCATTACCTGGTAAACGGGACGCTGAAAGTTTTTTTCAAAGCGCAGGTCGCGGTTAGTAACTATCCCAATCAGAAGGCCCTTTATGTCCACAACAGGTATGCCGCCAATTCTATTATCCGCCATTAATTTGAGAGCATCAGCAATCGTAGCTTCCTGAAACAGTGTTACAGGATCCATGATCATACCGCTTTCGCTGCGCTTCACACGACGCACTTCTTCGGCCTGTGCTTCAATGCTCATGTTTTTATGCAATACGCCGATGCCGCCTTCCTGTGCTATAGCAATGGCCAGCCTGTGTTCGGTAACGGTATCCATGGCAGCCGATACAATTGGGGTATTGAGCCTGATGTTGCGGGTAAACATGGATGATATTTCGACCTCGCGGGGTAATACCTCCGAATAGCCCGGAACTAATAGAACATCGTCATAGGTAAGCCCTTCTGGGACGAACCTCTCGGTTAAAAAATTGTAAGCCATTGAAACGAATTTTATGATTCTAAAATTCGGGCAAATATACGGTTAATTTTTTAAAAATGAACCAGGGAACAGCAAGTTGCGATGGAGTTTCTCACATAAATGAAACCGCCCCGGAAAATCTCCAAAATCCGGGGCGGTAAATTTTTGTTATAACTAAACAAAACCCTTATGAAAGAACGTATAGTAAATTTAAGGCTATAAAACTGCTATTTTCGGGTTCTTAAATAAGTGGTGAGTCCTGTTTTATAATTGGTAAATACCACAAGGTTTAAATAAGGCAGTTTTAATTCAAACCAATAATCCGACGGATAATACCCTGGTTTCTAATCGTTATACCCTTCTATTTAACTGATTTTCACGCCTTATTGAGCCGCTCCATAAAGGCTTCTTTTTTACGGCGCGAAATTTCAATTTTGCTGCCATCACTCATAATAGCGTAACCACCATCTTCTTTAAGGAACCGCACAACATGATTCATATTGATTAGATGGTGGTGGTGGACTCTGATAAAATCGTTTTCGGGCAGTAACTCCTCGTAGTGCTTAAGCCCGGCACTGATCATAAGTTTGCGTTTATCACTCAGATAAAACACGGTGTAGCTGCCATCGGCTTCGCAACGGACAATATCTTTTACATTCACAATTTCGTATGCATTTCCGGTGGGAAGTGTTATTTTTTGAAAATTGTCATCGGCACGTTTGAGGTGCTGGATCAGGAATTGTAAGTTCTCCATATTTGGAACCTGATTCTTTTTGGCCACCACTTTAGCAACGGCCTGTTTTACGTCCTCAATATCAATGGGCTTAAGCAAATAATCGCAGGCGCTGTATTTAATGGCGCGTATGGCATGCTGGTCGCTGGCGGTTGCGAAGATGAGTTCAAACCGATGGCCCTGAACTTTTTCAAGCAGATCGAAACCGCTGCCATCGGGCATGGTAATGTCCAGAAATACGAGCTCGGGATTTACTGATTTAATGAGCTTAACGCCCTCGGCCACATTTTCGGCAACGCCAGCAATTTCAAGCTCGGGACAGTTTTTTTGGAGGATTGCCGCCATCATTTCGCGGCTCTTTTGCTCATCCTCAATAATTATGGTCTTAATCATAACTTATATTTTTAACCGCTAATTGGAACAAACAACTCCACTCTGGTACCCAGGGCATTATTATTCTCATCCTTTAAATCGGTAATTGTTACACTTAGTTTTGAGTAATTGATTTCGTTCAATATCCTTAGCCTGTCTTCGGTAATTTTCATACCCAGTGATTTATGGTTTTTAGTTGGCATTGTATGTCTTATCTCAGCAGCCTTCTCGCGACCTATACCATTATCTGTTATGTTGCAAATTAAGAAATTATTTTTTGAACTCAGGTGTATGCTCAGTTTTCCTTTAACGGGTTTGGGTGTAAGGCCATGCAAAATTGCGTTTTCCACATAAGGCTGCATGAGCAGTGGTGGCATAATATCGTAATCGGGATCAACACTCTCATCAATGGTAACTTCGTACTCAAATTTACCTTCAAAGCGCATGTGTTCCAGTTCAAGATAAAGCTTTAGTGCTTCAATATCGTCGCCAACCGTTACCGTTGGGCGGTCGGAGTTATTGAGAATAATTCTTACAAGTCGTGCAAATTTGTTCAGATACTTAATAGCTTCATCGCTACGGGCGTTAAAAATGTAATGTTGAATTGCGTTAAGTGAATTAAAAATAAAATGCGGAT
>CALMNJ010000077.1 GCA_937868675.1 uncultured Bacteroidota bacterium
GGAATAAAGGAGACCGAAACCGTTTTTTTGTTTGTGGCGCATCATTTTGACAATCCACGCAAAGGAATTGGCACTTTGCTGGAGGCCTTGGGTAAAATTTCAAACAACGGTTGCCGTATTGTGACGGTTGGTGAAAAAATGGCCCGTTTTGACGCATTAAACGTTTTGCAATTGGGTTACATCAACGATCGCACACTGCTGAAAGAAATATACACCATGGCCGATGCTTTTGTTTTACCATCGCTGGCCGAAAACTTTCCCAACACAATAGCCGAAGCTTTACTTTGCGGTACACCCGTTATTGCTTCAAAGGTTGGCGGAATCACCGAACAGATAAATCCGGATAATGGTTTGCTGGTGGATTCGCGCCAAAGCGATGCATGGACCGAGGGTTTATCAGCCTTCCTCTCCACACGTTTCGATCGTGCTTTGATCGCAAAACAAGCTTCGGAGGCCTATAATCCGGATATAGTTGTAAAAGAAACCATAGCTTTGTACAAAGGGCTGATTGGCCACTAAACAGATGCCACGTCTTTCGGTTATAACTATTAATTACAATAATCTTACTGGGCTTATGCTCACGGTGCAGTCGGTGTTGGCGCAAAGTTTTAAGGATTTCGAATATGTGGTGATAGATGGTGGCTCGACTGACGGAAGCGCTGCTTACATTCAGGAACATGCCTCACAACTGGCATATTTCGTTTCTGAAAGCGATTCGGGGATTTACAATGCGCAAAACAAAGGCATTAAAGCAGCGAAGGGCGAATACCTGTTGTTTTTGAACTCAGGTGATTTTTTGTGTAATTCGGAAGTATTACAAACTGTATTTTCTTATCCGGTCGAAACAGATATTGTGTTCGGGAATATGATGATTAACTGGGGAGAGGGGCAGGTTAGCCGTGGATTAATGCCTGACACCATCAATCTGGAACACATGTATCGGGACACGCTTTGGCATCCGGTTTCATTTATCAGGAAAGCCGTGTTTGACAGGCTGGGACTTTATGATGAGTCGTACCGCCTGGTGGCCGATTACGAGTTTTTTTTCAAAGCCATTGTGGTACACAAGGTTTCTGCAAGGCGTATAGATGTTGATATTGCCGAATACGATACCAGGGGCGCGAGTTCTGATCCGGCAAACAAGAAACAGGAGCTTGAAGAACGAAACAGGGTTTGGAAAACTTACCTGAAACCCGAAGAAATAGCGGCGCTCGAAAAAAGAACTGCTGCGAATAAAAATATTTTCACAAAATTGCGTGATCTTATCCGGCGATGAGCGGAACCGAAAATATTAAAGCTACGTTTATTGTACCGTGTTACAACTACGGTCGCTTTTTAAACGAATGCCTGGGCAGTATTCAGGCACAAACGGCATATGGCTGGGAGTGCATCGTGATTAATAACGGTTCAACGGATAATACCGGAGAGGTGGCGCAAACGTATGCAACAAAGGATCAGCGTTTTCAATACCATTATACCGAACAAAAAGGGGTTTCGCATGCCCGGAATCTGGCTGTGTCCCTGGCAAAGGGGCAATTCATTATGCCGGTTGATGCCGATGATAAAATAGCGCCCGATTATCTTGAAAAGGCCATGCGTGTTATGGAGCAAAAGCCGGATGTAAAGGTTGTTTACTGCGACGCCGGGCTGTTTGGAGCCTCTGCGGGGCAATGGTCTCTGCCTCCTTATTCGTTCAAAGGCCTGCTTACCGAAAATTCAATTTTTTGCACAGCACTGTTCCGTAAGAGCGATTTTATTAAGGCAGGAGGTTACAACGAAAACATGAAAGAAGGATTTGAGGACTGGGATTTTTGGATCAGCATGCTCAAAGATGGCGGAGAGGTTTATAAGTTACCTGAGGTGCTTTTTTATTACCGCATCAGACCTGAGTCGCGCAACAGCAGCATCAGTATTGAAAAGCAACTGGAACTCCGCCGGAGAATTTATGAAAATCACAAAGCGGTTTACGAAAAATACTTCGATGTGCCGGCTTTGATTTTTGAGCACTACCTGTGTAACAGAGATATAAACATGCTTAAAAACTCAGCTAACCAGCGGGTTGGGAAACTGGTGCTTGGACCACTGCGTTTCCTCAAAAAATTATTTGCAAAAAAATGAAAGCGGTTTGCCTGTTTGCCGCATATTACAATAGTTCCCAAATTCCGTATTACATACGCGTTTATATTACCGAACTAAGGAAACATTTTGATGATGTAATACTTTTGCCAGGTGATAGGGAATTAAATCAGGCTGATCGTGAGTTTCTGGCAAACAATAAGCTGCAGGTAATGCACACCGAAACCGGAGGTTACGATTTCGGTTTATGGTATCGAGCGTTAGCCAGACTTGATTTAGGAAACGTGGATCGCCTGGCTCTGATAAACGATTCCTGCGTATTGTTTGCTCCACTTGACAAGTTTATGCAGTGGAGCAGGTCAGTAGAAGCCAGGGTCAAAGGCATGACCATTTCTGATGCTGTGGCTCCGCATCTGCAATCCTATTTTCTCATTTTTGATAAAGAAGCCTTGGGGCA
>CALMNJ010000078.1 GCA_937868675.1 uncultured Bacteroidota bacterium
TGCTCTGTGGCCTTATCCTTTTGCGCATGATCTGCACAAAAACAGATACTAGGATTGTATCAGGACTTTATCTTATGCTTAATGGCTTTAGTCGTTTTGTTGAGGAAGCTTACAGGGGCGAATCACAAACAAAAAAAGCAGGAGGGCTGCGAATCTATCAGTGGTTTGCGCTTGGAAGTGTTTTATTCGGAATAGCAGCGATGTGTATTCCGGGGGCGAAACAGGTGCTTGATTTTAAAGAGCTAACTATTTCTGATTACTGTGTTACCCTGATTGCATCTTTGGTGGGCGCTTTTGCAATGGGTATGGATTTCCCACGGAGCAATGTGCGCTTTTCGAGGCTTACGGCAAATCCCTGAATGGTTGCTTAAAAACTAATATAATACTCCCTGGTGAGCTCGCGGTATTCGCGTGTGTAGTTGCGCGGTGTTTCCTCTTCGATGAGCAGCGTTGATTCTGAAAACTCACTTTCCCTGAACTCAAATTGCATCAGATGCCGTTTTTCAATGTCTTTGTCCGGATGGGTTTTTACACGCATCAGCTTCGACAGATAAAGCCCTTTGCTTTGAGCCATCTCTCTGAAAAGTTTGGCTTCATTATTAGGTAGAATAAGGCAGAACTTTCCTTTTTCATCCAGCAGTTTTTTAACGCCATTGATAAGATCCATGAACGACAGGGAATCGTTGTGCCGTGCAATTTTCCGTGTATCGTCGTTGCTTTTAAGCGAGTCAATGAAATAAGGAGGGTTGGTAACAATAAGATTATATTTGAGACCCTGTTTTTGCGACAGTTCCTGAAACGAAATATGTTCAACTTTTACCTGGTCTTTAAAGGGGCTGGCATCAACATTTTCTTTAGCCTGTTCGGTACTTTCCTTATCAATATCAATTGCTGTAACAAAAAAGTCTGGCGACTTTTGAGCCAGCATCAACGCTATAACACCTGTGCCGGTGCCAACATCGAGTATATGTGAGTTTTTGATAGGATTTACCCATGCGCCAAGAAGAACCGCATCGGTACTGACTTTCATGGCACACCTGTCTTGCTTTATTTTAAACTTTTTGAACTCAAAGCAATCATTCGGCATAAAATCATTTTATCAAATTCAGTTTCAAAAAAAAAGGCGTTAGTAAACTAACGCCGATTTGGTTTTTAATACGATGCGCGGGTATCTGCCCTGCCAAGATTAACGCCATAGCCAGGCAAAATATTGTAACGCATACTAATCTCTGGCCCCCCGCGGCGGCTGGATGCCGGTGTAAGGGTGGATATATTGATGTCGTACGATATCCCGATAGCCATTGTGTTATACTGCATAAGCAGGCAGGGCACAATGGCGTCTTTGTATCTGTATTGTCCTCCTATTGCAACCGACCTTTGTTTCTTGAGTGCGGTGTACGTTGATGGGTCGCCGATAATGAATTTGAACAATGCACCAGCAATAATTTCTGTGCTTGGGCCCTGACGCATCACCAAAAAACTGGGCATAATGGAGTTGATGGATCCGGGTACGGCAAATTCTCCGCTAAAATAACCGCAGTAGCGTGTTTCCAGCCTTTCTGAAGTAACGATGAAGGATGTGCGGCTAAGGCTGTAGTGATAAGCTGAAAATCCGGCGTCAAAGCGGAAAGCGTTTTT
>CALMNJ010000079.1 GCA_937868675.1 uncultured Bacteroidota bacterium
TGGTAATATGATTACTTTTACAAATATATGAAATTGCTTACAAAAGTTCCGGCTGCCGCCATGTTATGGGTGCTGTTGCTTACCGGCTGCCACCCCGACAAACTGAATGTTGACATTTCGGATATTGAAACAAAGCCCGTTGAGGTAATGCGTTTTGAAAAAGAACTGTTTGCACTTAATTACCAGGATTTTGATAAGCAAAGCGCCGAACTTAAGTCGCGTTATGGCAACTGGTACGAATACTATTTATATAGTTTCCTGGTAAAAAACGGCAGCAGCGACACCGGATACAAAAAAGCGGTTATGAATTTTGTGACCGACCGCAACGTAAGCGATTGTTATAAAGAAGTGGAAAAGGTTTTTCCATCACAGGCGCTGGATGAACTGGAGCCCGAATTCAACAATTGCATGAAGCGGTTCCACTATCACTTCCCCAAAAAGCGCCTGCCCGAAAAACTGATTACCTGTGTAAGCGGCTGGAACTACGCATTTGCCTATGCTGAGGGAAATATGACGGTGGCGCTCGATATGTACCTGGGCGACACATCACGTTTTTATGGCATGCTGCGGTACCCCCGTTACATGACGCGCAAAATGAACAGCGAATATATATTACCTGATATTGCCAGAGGCGGGATGCTTACCGAATTTGACAACAGCGAAGCGAGTGGAACGCTGCTGGATCACATTATTTTTTACGGAAAGATTTATTACGCTGTGAAAGCGCTGCTGCCTGAGGCGGCCGACAGTGTTGTCATAGGATACACCGATCCTCAGATGGACTATTGCAAACGCTACGAAAAAAACCTGTGGGGTTATTTTGCCGAAAAGAACAGGCTCTACGATACCAATCTGGATGCGCTGAGGGAGCTTACCAGCGAGGGACCATTCACGGGCGCTATCAGTAAAGAGTGTCCGCCCCGAATTGGAATGTGGGTTGGATGGCAAATTGTAAACAGCTACATGAGTAACAATCCCGATGTTTCGCTGAGCCAGCTTATGGATGAAAAGGATGCCAAACTGATTCTGAACAAAAGCAGGTACAGACCCTGAAGCCAGAATTAAAAATTTATTGCGCCTGCCGTTTAGCTAAGCTTCTGATAGGTTTGCCACCAGCGATCGGGAATTTCGTTGTTGGTAGCCTGCTGGTAATCCTTGTAGCTGCAAGGGATGAGAGTGTGCCTTTCAAATTTTGCGTTAGCATGCGGCGGGTAGGGGATTTCCATCCACCATCGGTCACTTTTTTTACTCTTGTAAAAATTGATCTCGTATTTTTCTTCGTGCAGTACCACATGAAAGCGAAGGTAATCGGGATTGCTGCGGCCCGGAAAATCGTGCTTCCGGTTATAATAACCATCCATAAAACACCATATCATCTGTGCAGTGAGATGAGCCGTTTTGCCACTTTGGTCATACGCAGGATTCAGTTCGTAAATACCCAGCGAGCTTAGTTTGTCGTTCATGCCGGCATAACGCATCATCTGACAGGCTTCTTCGGCATAAAACCCGTTGGGCGATGCGTTTGGATTTGCCGGAGCATCGCTGTGTTTAATGGCCGTGATGTCGAAACTCATCATATCGGCCTGCCGGATAATGGGTTCTGCTTCTTCAATCTTATCGCGCACATTGCCCAGGCGGTAAACGTCGAAATACAGTTTGTTCATCATGGCCAGGCTGTTCTGATCTACAAGATAGGTTTGGTAGCCAATGTTGCTGTAATTGAAAAGATAATTTGGCTGGTGCAGAATTATTTTTCCAAGATAGGAGGTATTGGTAATATCTTCATCCGGATTGCCCAGATCGAACACGCTGTCAATGGCTACAATATTGATGGTTTGCTCCAGATCCTTGTAGCCCAGAAACTGGGCAAGCGTCAGATCCTGTGAGCCACCGATAATAACGGGAACAATGTTTTTGCGTACAAGGACATCCACGGTTGACCGCAGGGCAAAAAACGTATCGTCGGTGCTGTGGCCTGCGGTAATGTTGCCAAGATCGGCCACCCGGGGCGTAAAACTGCCACCATACAGGTTGTACAAATACTGCCTTACCGAATCCGGAGCATCGGAACATCCCTGGTTGTTGCCGGCGTTGCGGTCTTCGCATACCCCCACAATGGCAAGGTCAATATCGTCAATGGATGGAAAACCGTTGCCGGTATGGATGCTGAAAAGGTTTCCGAACTGCTCCTGCCGGTAAGGCTGCCCGTTGTTAAAACGATCGGGATATACGGGACTGAAAAAATGTGCAATGTCGCTCATGTTTGTTTTACGCTGATTTAAAAATAGCGCTACGAACCACAGCTTTCCGTTGAGGCAAGGATTAATATCAACAGATGATTTTTAAGAACCCAACCGCGTAAGGGCTTTACTTTTCTGGCAGGTAATGCTGTAAAGGCTTGACTTGTCGGAGCCCGAGTAATGCCACAAACAGGTTGCAGAGCCTTTTTGCTGCAAGCAGGATTCAGGATTTACGTTGGTTGTACATAATTCATGAATTTGTTTAGTTAAGGTTTCGTAAGTGGTTTTATCAGATAAGGTTATCACGTAAGTGAAGCACTTTTTGCGGCTCGCAAATGCACTTTTAATAAAAAAGAACTGGTAGATAACCGATTTCTCCGAAGTATAAAAACTCAGGGAGATGATGCCCTCGTGTTTTTCGCGCATCAAAAACACAAGTTGATTGGTTTTTGCAAAAGCAAAAATTGTTTTTTCGGTTTTGTTTAAAATATCCTCAGTAGGTGGTAACGAGACGCCTTGAGCTTTAATTCTTGCGGTAGCCAACGAAAAAAACAAACAAAGGGCCAGCAGCGTTTTATCCATGCCTTATTAAATTAAGCCGGCGTAAAAATAAACAAATCTGTATAGTAATGTTTCTCACTTCATACTGCAGTGTTTTTTCTTAATTGTGTATTTTTACCTTATATGATAGTGTTGTTAAAGCGATCCTTAAAACGTAATAAGTACACGTTTTTTTTAATCCTTGTGTTTTTTGTAAATGAAGCAAACCTGTTTGCCAATCCGGGCGATACCACCTGGGTGACGGTTTGGAACAATCGTAAACTGACTCAATATGGCAATTACGATACTACGGCGCTTTACCCCACCGGTAAACGTTTTCGTAAAATCCGCCTTCATTATATTCTGGGGCGTTACCAGTGTCCCGGAAACCCACAATTCTGCGGTTCCTGGGATTACACCACCCAGATTTATGCCAAACCGGCGGGCAAGGATACGGTTGAAGTGGCCAGGGTCATAACACCCTATGCCACGGACTGGCTTTCATTAAATAAAAAACACGATTATATAATGGATGTAACCGATTATGCCCCTGTATTGAATGGAAGTACCGGCATGCGATTTGGTTATTCGGGCTACTCATGGGGATTTACCATTACCTTAAAACTTGAATTTATTGAAGGCGTGCCGCCCATGGATGCTCTTTCGGTAAAAAATGCGTACGATGGGTATTATGCCTACGGTAACCCTACCCTGAGCATCGAGAACTACCTCAGCGCCAAAACCTTTTCCTATGGCGCTACCACCGGAAAAGCCTTCCTCAAAAACACGGTAAGCGGTCATGGATCGGATGCCAATTATTGCTCTGAGTTTTGCGAAAAATATTATAAACTCAACGTCAACGGCAGCCAGGTGGCGCAAAAACAGATTTGGCGCAAGGACTGTGGCTTCAACGAAGTGTATCCGCAAACCGGAACATGGATTTACGAACGGGCCAATTGGTGCCCGGGATCGGTGGTTTGGCCTATTTACCACGACCTGACCTCACTCACCACAGCCAACACCAATTTTACGGTGGATGTGGACATGGAAACCTACACCGTTACCAGCCCTTCAGCCGGATACAACTGGGTGTCGCAACTGCTGCAATACAGTGCCCCCAACCATACACTCGATATATCACTGGAAGATATTGTGGCGCCGACAACCGACGATAATTATTTGCGCGAAAATCCGGCCTGTATGAACCCCATGGTAAAAATAAAAAACGTGGGTACCAGTCCGGTGGGCTCGGTGGCATTCAGTTATGGTTTGCTCAACGGCACAGTATATAGCTACACATGGACGGGTGTTTTAAATTTTCTGGAAGAAACAACCGTTACGTTTCCGCCTACGGCAACCATTCTGAGCGGGCCTGCGGCATCAACGTTTACCGTTAAAATTTTAAGTGTGAACGGAGGCCCCGATCAAAACACATTCAATGATACTTACGTGTCCAAAACCATCCCGGTTGCCTATTTTCCGGGCGATTTTGTGATTAAGATGGTAACCAACAGCAGCACGGATACCATCACCAATAAAAACGAGTCGTCGTGGAAACTTTATAACGAAAGCGGAACCATGATTGCTTCGCGAACCTTACTTAATAACAACGCGGTTTATCTTGATACGATGAGTAATCTGCCGGCCGGCTGTTACAAATTTGTGGTGAGCGATTCGGGTTGCGACGGGCTTGGCTGGTGGGCAAACCCCGGCGCCGGCAATGGCGCCATACGAATTGATTACAACGGGTTTAACAGCACCATTTTTTATTTCCCGATAGATATTGGCTGCGGCTACACCAAGTATTTTGTGGTACCGGAAAATCTCACCGCGCTGAGCAACGCTGGTAAAACCGAAAGCAGTATGGATGTATTTCCAAACCCCAGCACCGGACAGTTGTTTCTTAAAACCGATTTTGCACAAAGCCAGGGCGTGTTTTTTACCATATACGACATCAGCGGCCGAAGGCTTATAGAGAAAAGATTAGCGGCACGCACCATCGCTGTTGAGCCAATTGACATGAGCTCATTTACGGATGGCGTTTACATGATCGCAGTGACGCTGGATGACGGAACCCTAAGGAACTTTAAAGTAGTATTGTCAAGATAAAACACGGGGTTGCTTTTTAGCTCGCTCATATTTCTGTACCTGTTTTTACCGCTTACCCTTTTGGGTTATTATCTCAGTCCGGCCGGTATAAAAAACTACTGGCTTCTTTTTACGAGTCTTATCTTTTTTGCGTGGGGCGGTGTGAGCATGACGCTTTTGCTTCTAGTTTCGATTGTACTGAATTATTTTTTCGGATTAAGGATTGATGCCGCCAAACCTACAGGGGCTTCGCGTTGGTGGCTGATTGCGGGAGTAACCGTGAATGTAGGACTTCTGTGTTTTTACAAATACGCCGATTTTTTTGTAAAAAACCTCAACAAGATTCTGGAGGGTGCAGGTTTGGGCGAAATAACACAACCCGAAGTTTCGCTTCCCATCGGCATTTCATTTTACACCTTTCACGCCCTGTCTTACCTCACGGATATTTATCGCGGAAAAACATCGGCTCAAAAAAATATTTTTAATCTGGCGCTTTATATCACCATGTTTTCGCAACTCATTGCCGGGCCCATTATCCGCTACAGCGATGTGTGGCAGCAACTCACCAGGCGTACTCACACAATGAGCAGGTTTGTGTCGGGGATAGAACGTTTTCTGATAGGCTTGTTTAAAAAAGTACTTCTTGCAAACACCTTTGCCCGTGTAGCCGATCCGGTATTCGACGACCATATTCTTGACATGAGCGCACCGCTGGCCTGGCTGGGTTTGCTTTGTTACACGCTGCAGATTTATTACGACTTTGCCGGATACTCGGACATGGCTATTGGCCTGGGCCGCATGTTTGGTTTTGAGTTTATGGAGAATTTTAATTTTCCATACCTCGCCGGTTCGGTAAAGGATTTCTGGCGGCGCTGGCACATTTCGCTTTCCGGTTTTTTCAGAGATTACGTTTACATACCCCTTGGCGGCAACAGGCTGGGCCCTTTCAGAACCTATGTGAATCTGCTCACGGTTTTTTTCCTCACCGGTTTGTGGCATGGCGCCAGTTGGAATTTTGTGGTGTGGGGGCTTTTTCATGGCCTGTTTATGCTGGCCGAACGCGCAGGCATGGAAAGGCTGCTTGAAGGATTGTGGCGCCCTGTTCAAACTATTTACACGGTTGTGGTTGTCATGTTTGCCTGGGCCATGTTCAGGGTTGAAAGCATTGGCAATGGCATTTTGTATTGGAAAGACCTGCTTAACCTAAAC
>CALMNJ010000080.1 GCA_937868675.1 uncultured Bacteroidota bacterium
AAGCAGTGTTGATTTTATACAACCGGTAAATAACGGACGCGATCTGCTAACCAGCGCGCCGGATGTTATTACTACCAAACAAACCGAGATTGCAACACTTGCGCAGGCATTAAAAATTCCGGTAAGGTCGGGCGATTCGAACGGGTATGCTTCAAGAAACCGGAACGACTCAACCCGGCTGGAGCTTAGCCCTATAGGCATTGAAAGCCAGCTAAAGAAGGGCATTATGCCCAACCTGTACGGTATGTCGGCAAAAGACGCCTTGTTCCTACTGGAAAATAATGGTGTTAATGTAACACTGCAGGGATTTGGAAGTGTAAAAAAACAAAGCATCAGTGCCGGTCAGAAATTTAACCGGGGCAACAAAATTGTGCTCACGCTCAGCTAAAAAATTTGAAACTATTAAGCGACATATTATATAAGGTAAGACTTGAAGAAGTTATTGGGTCAACGCATGTGGCCATTTCATCGGTAAGCTTTGATTCGCGAAAGGTAAAAAAAGACACCTTGTTTGTTGCCACACGTGGAACCTCGGTTGACGGGCATAAGTTTATCCGGAATGCAGTTGCCGCTGGTGCAGTTGCCGTATTGTGCGAGGAAATGCCTGCCGAAAAACCTGAGAGCGTGACCTATGTAAAGGTAGCCGACACGAGTTATGCACTGGGAATTATTGCATGTAATTTTTATGATAACCCTTCCGAAAAAATAAAACTTGTTGGGGTTACGGGCACAAACGGCAAAACAACCACCGTTACCCTCCTGTTTAATTTGTTTAAAGCAATGGGTTATTCGGTGGGGCTTCTCTCGACGGTGCAAAATAAAATAAACAACACCGAAATACCGGCCACACATACCACTCCCGATGCACTATCACTTAACAGTCTTCTAAACGACATGGTAGAGCAAAGTTGTGAATTTGCTTTTATGGAAGTGAGTTCGCATGCGGTGGTTCAAAACCGGATTGCGGGAATCAGTTTTACAGGCGCCGTATTCACCAACATCACGCACGATCATCTGGACTACCACAAAACGTTTGACGAGTACATAAAAGCGAAGAAGAAGTTTTTCGACAACCTGCCACAGGGTGCCTTTGCCCTTGTTAACAGGGACGATCGCAACGGCATGGTGATGCTACAGAACACAAAGGCGAAAAAACAAACCTATGCCCTGCAGAATGTAAGCGACTTTAAATGCAGGATTGTAGAGAATCATCTCCACGGACTTTTACTGAACATTGACAATCAGGAATTGTGGGTAAAACTCATAGGAACCTTCAACGCTTATAACGTGCTTGCTGTTTACGCGAGCGCCATTTTACTGAAGCAGGATAAAACAAACATTCTGACTTCGCTGAGTAATCTAAGCCCGGTGGAAGGACGCTTTCAGTACGTTAAATCGAAGCACGGCTTGATTGGTATTGTGGATTATGCTCACACCCCGGACGCATTAAAAAATGTACTGGAAACGATCAAGGATATCCGGACAGGAAACGAACAGGTAATAACGCTGGTTGGATGCGGTGGTGACCGTGACGCAGCCAAACGTCCGGTAATGGCAGCCATTGCCTGCGAATATAGCAACAGGGTTATTCTCACATCAGATAATCCGCGCAGCGAAGATCCGGAGGAAATATTGAATCAGATGCAGAAGGGCGTCGGTCCTAACGAAGCTAAAAAAACGCTTCGGATTACCGACCGGAGAGAGGCGATCAAAACCGCCTGCAGCCTAAGCAATATGGGGGACATTATTCTGATAGCCGGCAAGGGTCATGAAAAGTACCAGGAAATAAAAGGGGTGAAGCATGACTTCGATGACATGCAGATTTTAAAAGATACTATTCAAACATTGGGAATATAATGCTGTATTATTTATTCGATTTTTTAGACAGACAATTCGATTTCCCCGGCGCCGGTGTATTTCATTACATTTCTTTCAGGGCCGCCATGGCATTGATATTTTCCCTTATTATTTCACTGTTGTTCGGTAAACGCATCATTGAGTTTATCCGTCGAAAACAAATCGGAGAAACCATCAGAGAACTTGGACTCGAAGGACAAAAACAAAAAGCAGGAACACCAACCATGGGAGGCCTCATCATTATTGCGGCCATCATTATTCCAACATTATTGTTTGCCAAAATACACAACATATACATTGTGCTTATGCTTATCACAACTGTGTGGCTTGGAGCATTGGGTTTTCTGGATGATTACATTAAAGTGTTTAAGAAAGACAAGGAAGGGCTGAAGGAAAAGTTTAAGATTTTTGGACAGGTTGGTATCGGCCTCATCGTTGGTTTGGTATTATATTTTCATCCCGACGTAGTAATTAAGGAGCGTATTCAGCCCGCGAACAATGACCTTACTAACATTTCAACCGTTGCGGTGAAGAATATCCATACGATGCCCAAGTATGCCGATCAGCCGCAAAAAACATTAAAGACTACAATTCCGTTTTTTAAGAACAACGAACTGGACTACGGAAAATTCATTTCATGGGCATGCAGTGATTGCCTTAAATACGGTTGGTTGATTTTTATCCCCATCGTTATTCTAATTGTAACGGCGGTGTCGAACGGGGCAAATATTACCGATGGCATTGACGGTCTGGCAGCCGGAACCAGCGCTATTATTGGCACAGTGCTCGGAATCCTGGCCTATGTTTCGGGTAACACCATTTTTGCCGATTACCTCAACATCATGTATATCCCCAACACCGGCGAGCTGGTTGTTTTTATAGCAGCATTTGTTGGTGCCTGTATCGGCTTTTTATGGTATAATGCTTTTCCTGCGCAGGTGTTTATGGGCGATACCGGTAGCCTTGCCATTGGTGGAATTATTGCCGTGTACGCCATTGCCATTCGTAAAGAATTACTTATTCCCATCCTGTGTGGTATTTATTTTATTGAAACGCTTTCTGTTTTGCTGCAGCGTTACTACTTCAAGTATCAAAAGAAAAAGCACGGCATCGAGTATGCGCGTGAACACCGTTTGTTCAAAATGGCCCCGCTTCATCACCATTATCAAAAATCGGGATTTCATGAATCGAAGATTGTGACAAGGTTCTTTATCATCGGCATTTCGCTGGCAGTACTCACGTTTGTAACGCTCAAACTCAGGTAATGGCAAAACGCATTGTGATACTGGGCAGCGGCGAGAGCGGTGTGGGGAGCGCGGTACTGGCGAAACAAAAGGGTTTCGACGTTTTTGTAAGCGATAAGGGCCTGATAAATGAAAAATATAAAGAGGAACTAATTAAGGAAAATATCTTGTTCGAGGAAGGAACACATACAGAAGAAAAAATCCTGAACGCCAGCGAGGTGATCAAAAGCCCCGGTATTCCCGATAAAGTTGAGCTTGTGCAGAAATTGCACGCGAAATCTATTCCGGTAATATCCGAAATTGAATTCGCCGGGCGCTACTCTTCCGCAAAAAAAATCTGTATTACCGGCTCAAACGGCAAAACCACTACTACGCTACTTACCTATCACATTCTTAAAAAGGCCGGCTATAATGTTGGCCTGGGTGGAAATGTAGGTAAGAGTTTCGCCATGCAGGTGGCACGGGAAAACTTCGATTATTATGTGCTTGAGCTCAGCAGCTTTCAGCTTGACGGCATGTACAGTTTTACCGCCGATGTAGCTGTACTGCTCAACATCACACCCGATCATCTGGATCGCTACGACTATAAATTCGAAAACTACGTGGCGTCAAAATTCAGAATTGTGCAAAACCAAAACAAAACCAATCATTTTGTGTATTGCGCCGACGATGAAGTGATGGCAGAGTATATGAAAGCGAATCCGGTCCGTTCTGTCCCCGTGCCCTTCACCATTAAAAAACCAATTGACGGCGACGGCGCATTTTTAAATGGCAACCAATTCACCCTTAATTATAAACAAAAACAACCACCCTTAATTATGACAATTGAACAACTGGCACTGCAAGGTAAACACAATGTTTACAACAGCATGGCGGCATCACTGGCCGCGCGTATCGTTGACGTACGCAAAGAAATTATCCGCGAAAGCCTCATGGATTTCCAGAACATTGAACACCGTTTGGAATTTGTGGCAACCGTGAACGGCATTGAGTTTATCAACGACTCAAAAGCTACAAATGTAAACTCAACATGGTACGCACTGGAAAGCATGCAAAAGCCCGTTGTTTGGATTTGTGGCGGCCAGGACAAGGGTAACGATTACAACGAACTTACCGATCTGGTTAAGCAGCATGTAAAAGCCATTATCTGCTTAGGTAAGGATAACCGTAAAATTGTTTCGGCTTTTAAGGATGTAGTGGAAACCATTGTGGAAACCGACAATGCAACCGATGCCGTTGCGGCTTCTTACAAAATCGGAAAAAAAGGCGATGTGGTGTTATTGTCCCCTGCCTGCGCCAGTTTCGATTTGTATAAAAACTATGAAGACCGCGGACTTCAGTTTAAGGCCGCTGTACGCGCACTTTAAAATAACACATCCGTTACGGTATGAAACTATTCAACTATCTGCGAGGCGACAAGGTAATATGGGCAATCATGTTTCTCCTTTCCATTCTTTCGGTTTTGGTAGTTTACAGTGCCGTTGTAACGCTTGCGCATAAATTCAAGCAGGGAAATTCGGAATACTACCTCATCAAGCATTTTATCATTATTGCGCTTGGGTTTGGTATTGCGTATGTCTTTCATAAAATTAAATACACGGTCTTTAGTAAGGTTGCACAAATCGGGTTTTTGTTGTCTATCCCGCTTCTTGTGTACACGATGCTCAAAGGTGTAAGCGCGGGTGAGGCGTCGCGCTGGCTTGAAATACCTGGACTGGGACTCACTTTTCAGTCGTCGGATATTGCCAAATTGATGCTCATCATCTATGTGGCGCGCATCATTACCCTCAAATCAAAGGAGCTTGTTGACCTTAAAAGTGTATCGAAATATCTGCTTGTACCAATCGGTATTACCTGTGGTCTAATACTTCCGGCCAACTTTTCAACGGCCGCGCTGCTGTTTTTTAATTGTTTGTTGCTGATGTTTATTGGTGGTATTAACATAAAAATAATTCTCAAAATAGTAGGTATTTGCTTGCTCACGGTTACGATTCTTATTTCGTGGATATGGTTTTCTCCGGAAACATTTCCACTAAAACGTGCAACAACATGGAGGGCGCGTATCGAAAATTTTGGCAGCGGCGATGCACAAAGCAATTATCAGAGCGAACAGGCGAAGATTGCCATTGCCACGGGTGGAATCATTGGCAAAGGCCCCGGAAACAGCACCCAGCGTGCGTTTCTGCCTCAGGCATCTTCCGATTTTATTTATGCAATCATCATTGAAGAATACGGTCTGCTGATTGGATTTGTTCTGTTATTCCTGTATATGATCCTGCTATTCAGGGGAATCAAAATTTTGCGCGACAACGATAAACCCTTTGGCGGCCTTGTCGCCGTGGGCTTATCATTCAGTCTTGTGTTTCAGGCACTGGTAAATATGGCCGTGGCTGTTAACCTCTTTCCTGTTACGGGCCAACCTTTGCCTCTGTTAAGCATGGGCGGCACATCCATCTGGTTTACGATGATCGCGCTCGGCATCATTCTTAGTGTGAGCCGCAGCATTGAAGATAAGGGAGAGGAAAAACTTGAAAACGCTTAAAATCATACTGAGTGGCGGCGGCACGGGCGGACACATATTTCCCGCCGTTTCAATTGCCAACGAAATTAAAAAAATGGTGCCGCATGCCGAGATTCTTTTTGTAGGTGCACTCGGAAAAATGGAAATGGAAAAAGTTCCGGCGGCCGGTTACAAAATAATTGGTGTGCCAATTGCCGGACTTCAGCGCAGGTTAACGCTTTCCAATTTAAAACTCCCGTTGCTCATCATAAAGAGTCTTTTAAAAACCCGCAAAATAATTAATGAATTTAAACCGGATGTTGTGGTTGGAACCGGGGGATATGCCAGCGGCCCGCTGCTAAAGGCCGCTACAGCAAAAGGTATTCCGGCTTTGTTGCAGGAACAAAATTCGTATGCGGGAATCACCAACAAACTGCTTTCCAAAAAGGCATCCAAAATCTGTGTGGCATATGAAGGAATGGAAAAGTTTTTTCCGCCTGAAAAAATTATATTAACCGGAAATCCGGTACGGCAGGATCTGAAAGATGTGGCTTCGAAAAGATCAGAGGCACACACATATTTCAAATTAAAGCCACATAAAAAGACCATTCTTGTTATTGGTGGCAGCCTGGGTGCCCGAACCATTAATGAAGCCATTGGCGCGGGTCTTGAGATTTTGGCCCACAACCATGTGCAGTTAATATGGCAAACCGGTAAAGGATATTCTGCTACTGCGCAGAAACAAGCCGGACCTTTTGGCGACAGAAATATTTTTGCCTTTGATTTTATTTCGCGTATGGATCTGGCCTATGCCGCTGCCGACATTGTGGTGTCAAGGGCCGGCGCAAGTTCCGTTTCAGAACTCTGTAATCTTGGTATGGCCAGTATTTTGGTGCCTTCGCCAAACGTTTCGGAAGACCATCAGACAAAAAATGCGATGGCTCTGGTGAATAAAGAAGCAGCGGTGCTGGTAAAAGATCAGGAAGCAGGGATAAAACTAATTCAGGAAGCGCTTGAATTACTTGTGAATGAAGAAAGGATAAAACGTCTGAGCAATAATATCTCAGCGATGGCTTTTTACGATTCGGCAAATGTTATCGCCAAAGAGGTGCTTAAGCTTGCAAATTATCCCTTATGAATGTTACGTCCTATAAACTCTATTATTTTCTCGGAATTGGCGGTATAGGAATGAGTGCCCTGGCCCGGTATTTTAAACATTACGGGAAAGCGGTGGCGGGCTATGATAAAACCCAAACAACACTAACAACAAAACTCTCGGAAGAGGGGATCATGTGTCATTTTACGGAAGATGTTGACGCATTGCAATCTCTTTTTTCGCACTACGGCAAAGAAGAGATTATGGTTGTTTACACGCCGGCAGTTCCGAAAGAACACAAAGAATATCTGTATGTGCTTGAACACGGCTACCTATTAATGAAGCGTTCGCAGGTACTGGGAGAGATCACCCGTCAGTTTAAAACCATAGCGATTGCGGGTACACATGGCAAAACAACCACAACCACATTGGTAACACACATCCTCCGGGTAGCCGGTGTGAATTGTTTTTCATTTATGGGAGGCATTTCAAAAAACTACGATACAAACCTTCTGCTTGGCGATGTGTCTGACAAGGGTGCGTATGTGGTGGTGGAGGCCGATGAGTATGATCGTTCATTTTTAACCCTCGAACCTTACATAGCGCTTATTACCAGTGTTGATGCCGATCATCTGGATATTTACGGCGACGATTCTCAGGTGAAAGAAGGTTATAAGAAAAAAAAAAATAAGGTAATTATTTGCTTCAACCTTATTGTATTGTTTCAACCTTAG